>CAITUF010000038.1 GCA_903895475.1 uncultured Opitutia bacterium
CCTTATCTTTCGTTTTGACGCAGGGGCAGGGAGTCCCATCGTCAGACGACTCAGGACAGTCCGATGGTGTAATGGTAGCACAGGAGATTCTGATTCTCCTTGTCTAGGTTCAAATCCTAGTCGGACTATTTTTGAAACACGAAGCCCTCCTTGCGGAGGGCTTTTTCGTGCCAATTTAATAGTTTGGAGGCCCCGACCGGCTCAGCGGTCGTTCCAGAGGATGAGTAAGTTCTTGGTCTGGCGGCCGGCGACGATGAGGTCGGGCTTGCCGTCGCCGTTGAGGTCGGCGGCCTTGAAATCTTCGACCGCGATCTCCTTGGTCGTCAGCGTGCTTGTGCGCCACGTTTTGCCGGCGGCATCGAGCGGGGTCAGCAGGCGGATGCCAGGGTCAGTACCGCGCCAGCCGACGACGTATTGGTCGGAGCCTGTGCCGAGGAAATCGGCGACGGCGACCGCGTGGCCTTCCTTGAAGCCATCGAGCAACTGTTGGCGGACCCACTTGCCGTCAGTATCTTGCGTGTAGACCGCGGACGTCGTACCATGGAAGGGCTCGACCGTCGCGAGGAAGCGCTGGCCGTTGGCGAGTTTGCCGTCGCGTAGTTCGCCCGTCGGAACGTTCGTGAGCGCGGTATTGGTCCAGGCACCGGCCTTAAAGGAGTTTAGCCAGATGCCCTCCTTGGAGCCGGAGAGAATCTCTTGGGCAGGGCCAGTGCTCCAGCGCGTCGGCTGCAGGTTATGCGTCACGTGGCCGACTTCGTTGACCACGGTGAGTTTCCAGGGCTGCTTGGGGTCGGCAGGCTTTTCATAGGCAATCATCTTGGCCCCGACTCCGGCGTTATTCTTATTGGCGCGGCCGTGGAGCGGCTGGACGACGAGGTCCCAGCGTTTAGCGTCAATCTGCACCCATTGCATCCGGTGGACCGTCGGCTCATGTGGTAAGGCGATGGCTTCCCATTTCTGCGTCGGGTCAGCGGGTGCCTTGAGGTAGAACACCCCCCCGCTATTGACCGTATCGGAAGGATTCCAGCCGGCGCCGACGGCAATCTCACATTTACCTTCGACGACTTGGGCTGCGATGCAGACGTGGTCGAGCTTGGTCAGGTTTTCAGCGATGACATGCTTCTTCCACGTCGGGTTCTGGTACCACTGCACCGTGTGCTGGTCGGCCAAGATGATATCAGGCTTCCCGTCGCCATCGACGTCGGCAATCGCGAGCCCGTAGCCGATGGAGACCTTATCGACCTCTTGCAGTCGGAACTTGGGTTCCGCCGGGGCGGCGAGGACGAGTAGGGGGCAGAGCGTCAGGAGCGGGGTCAGCTTCATGAATAAGGACTAAGCCGTCCGGCCCCACCTGTCCACCGCTGTTCCCTCCGCGGTGCCATACCTGAATAATGGGGTCAGGCACCAACATTGGGGTCTGACCCCATTAATGGTGCCTGACCCCGTTATCAGGGTGTGGCACCGATATGGGTTTGAGGTGGGTGCGTGCTCGGCTAGAAAAGTTGGATGCTACCCCGCCGGTCTTTCCTGAAGCTTGGTGCCGCTGCCTCGCTAGCGACCGTGTCTGGCGTCTCCGTCCGTTTGGGCGCGGCCGACAAGCCAGCGGTGCCGGCCTTCACGCCGGTTGCCTTTGCCGTCATCGGCGACACTCATTACTTCGCGGACAAGGATGACCCTTCCGCGCTGCAGCCCGCCTCGCGAGCCATCACCGCGGCCCTCATCGAGCAGCTCAACCGTCTGCCTGGTTCCGAACTGCCTGCCGCTCTGGGCGGCGGCAAGGTGCTTCCCTTGAGTCAGGTCATCCACGTCGGTGACATCATCGACAGTGGCGACAAGAACGGAGCCGTCATCTCCAAGATGCAGGCCACTGAGTGGAAGGAATGGCAGGCCGACTATGGTTTAGACGGTAAGGACGGCCGGCTCAAGTGCCCCACGTACGAGATCCACGGCAACCACGACGGCCCGCACGGCAAGGGCCTCGTACTTGACGGCATCATCGCGCGTAATAAACAGCGTAAGGACCTTAAGGCCGTCTCAGCGAATGGCCTCCACTACGCATGGGTCGTGAACGGCGTGCACTTCATCAACCTCGGAATCACCGTCGGTCGGGTGAAGACCGTCACCCGCAAGCGCCGCTACGATCCGATGGACAGCCTCGAGTTCCTCGTCGAGTACCTCGCCAAGCACGTCGGCACATCCGGCGCGCCGGTGGTCATCTCGCACCACGTCGACTTTGCCCGCTATGCCTTGCCCGTGGCGGACGAAATCGTCCTCAAGAACGAGTGGGACTACGCGGACGTGCAGGCCTTCCACGACGCCCTTAAGCCTTACCGCATCGCCGGCATCTTCTATGGCCACACGCACGTACGCGCTGTCTTTGCATGGCGCGGACCGAAGCCCGACCCCGTCGTCGCCGGCAAGCCGTTGCCTCTGGGCATCCCAACCTTCAATACGGACAACTCCGCGCACTTCGGCGGACCCACGCAGGCCTTTCTTTATGTCGAAGTCCACGCGGAGGATATCCTGGTCCGCGAACTTGCGACCAAGGACGCTTGGAAGACCTCTGCCTGGACCAACCTCAGCTGGCGCCTCCCGCACTACACTGGTTGATTGGTCCCGGGCCTAAATAATGGGGTCAGACCCTATTAGTGGGGTCTGACCCTATCGCCGCGGTTAGCGGAGGAGGGCGGGGAAGAGTTTGCCGAGGCCGTCGGCCATGATCTCGACGCCGATGGCGGCGAGGACGAGGCCCATGAGGCGGGTCATGACGTTAATGCCGGTCTGACCGAGGATACGCGTGATGCGTGTGCTGGCGAAGAGGCAGGCGAAGGTCGCAAGGGCGCCGACGACCGCGTAGCCCACGAGGAGCGCTTGGTCACCGAAGCCTTGCGATTTCTCGGCGTAGATGACCATCGTCGAAATCGTCGCCGGGCCAGTGATGAGTGGCACCGCCAACGGCGAGACCGCCACGCTGTCACCAGCATCCAGTTTTTCCGTCGCTTGGCTTAGGTCGTGGTCGGAGCTATCCGCTGGCTTTGCATTGAGCATCTGCACGGCGTTGATGAGCAGCAGGACGCCGCCGCCGACTTGGAAGGACGCGATGGAGATCCCGAAGAAGCGTAGTAACTGGAGCCCCGCGAGGGCGCTCGTCGCGATGACCAGGAAAACCGTGAGCGTACTCACCCAGATGGTGCGTTGACGCTGGGCTGGGGTGAGGTGCGCCGTGAAGTGGATGAAGAACGGGATTACGCCGATCGGGTTGAGCACGGCGAGTAGCGTGAGCAGTGGCTTCAGGTAATCCATAGAAGCCTCACGATGGCGAAGCATCCCGCTGGGGCAATGACGTGAAATGCCCATGAACAATCATTCGGACGGGTTGGCTCCATCGCCCGCCCGCTTTCGCTCCTTAAGCGCGCTTTACGCCGTCAAACGCTCAAGACACTCCGCGTAGAGCGCTTGCGTCTTGGTCACAACATCGTCGGGCAGGCGTGGGCCGGGGGCGGTCTTGTCCCATGGCTGGGCCTCGAGCCAATCGCGCACGAACTGCTTGTCGTAGGAAGGTTGGGCGCGGCCGGGCTGCCAGGTCGAAGCCGGCCAGTAGCGGGAAGAGTCTGGCGTCAGCACCTCGTCGATGAGGACCAGTGAGCCATCGGGGGCGGTACCGAATTCAAACTTCGTGTCGGCGAGAATTACGCCGGCCTTGGCCGCGCGTTCGGCGCCCATACGGTAGAGTGCAATCGACGTATCGTGGACCGTGCGGAAGACCTGTGCGCCGAGGATTTGCTCGCACTGGGCGTTGGTGATGGCCTCGTCGTGGCCTTCGGCGGCCTTGGTCGACGGGGTGAAAATGGGCGTCGGTAGCTTCGAGCCGTCGAGCAAGCCGGCGGGCAGGGCGTGATCGAGGATGGCGCCACCCTTCTTGTATTCCTTAAAGCCACTGCCAGCGAGGTAGCCGCGCACGACGGCCTCGACGGGCAGAGGGACGAGTTTGCGCACCAGCATCGAGCGCGGGATTAAGTGTTCGTGGCCCTTCAGCGCGCGGGTCAGTGCTGCGGCGTGGTCGGGCACGAGGTGGGTGGGAAACACTGCCTTCGCTTGTTCAAACCACCAGAGGCTGATGTGCGTGAGTAGAATGCCTTTGCCGGGTACGCCGTTGGGCATGACGACGTCGAAAGCGGACAGCCGATCCGTCGCCACGATGAGGTAGTGTTCGCCCAGGTCGAAGACCTCGCGGACCTTCCCCTTCGCCTTCAGTGGGAAGGGTAGGCCGGTCACGGTCATCAAGGCTTCCTTGGGCAAGGGCGGCGTTTTCATCCTGCCACGGAGATAGGCGAGGGCGGGCCAAGAGGGCAAGGACAACGCACGCCGATTCGGCGTTGTGGCCTCTGAACGGCTCGATAGGTTAATGCTTCGCCCGGATGCTCGTTCACGACGCCCATTGCCATTACCAGTTCGCCGAAGTCCCGGATGCGGCGGTCGAACTCGCTCGGCGCGAAGGCGTCGGTTATGCCGTTGTTAATGGCAGTGCCCCCATTGATTGGCCTGACGTCGCCGCCCTCGCGGCGCGCGATGCGAGGAACCTTCCCGCCTTTGGCCTGCACCCGTGGGACGTCCCGACCGCGCCCGTGGGTTGGGAATCGCAGCTTCGGGCCATCTTGCTCGCTCATCCCCAGGCCTCGGTCGGTGAGATGGGTTTAGACCGGTGGGTCGAAGGCCATGACCCCGTTGCGCAGGAAGCGGCCTTTCGGGTCCAGCTCGCCTTGGCCGTCGAACTGGACCGCCCGCTCACGATTCATTGTGTCCGCGCGATGGGTCCGCTCATGGATATCTTGCGGAACACGCCCGTCCCGCGGCGCGGTTTCCTCCTGCACAGCTGGAACGGACCAGTGGAGCTCGTGCCGGAACTCGTGGGACTCGGGGCTTACTTCTCTTTTAGCGCGCATCACCTCCGTCCGACGAAGGCCGACCTTCGTGCGCAGTTTACCGCCGCGATCCCCTCGGACCGCGTACTGGTCGAGACCGATGCGCCGGCGTTATGTCCAGCCCCGGAGTACCGGCGGCAGGAGCTCGCGCCTGACGCGGCGGGCGTTGAGCAGAATCACCCGGTGAACCTTTTGGTTAACTTGGAGGAACTCGCGCGGACTCGCGGGCTTCGGCCGGAGCAAGCAGCGGAGCTCACGAGCGTGAACTTCGCCCGCTTATTCCTTGGGCAATAAAGCGAGTCGGAGCGCTTCACCCGCGGCAGCGAGCCCGAACGCCCCGGCCACGTGGGA
>CAITUF010000039.1 GCA_903895475.1 uncultured Opitutia bacterium
AGAATCTTGCGACCAAGGCGGCTGCGGCTGCAAATAGGTCATGCCAGTCTTCTTCGTTACAGGTAGCGACACTGGCGTGGGCAAGACCCACGTCGCCGGCCTGCTCGCGCGTCGCATGGCGCGCGACGGCTTCACCCAGGTAATTAAACCTGTGGAATCTGGTGCGGCTGCGGGCCGTCCGGCGGACGCTCTCAAGGCCGCGGGGAAGTGGGCTGAGGCGCATACCTTGTTGGCGTTTCCTGCGCCCATCGCGCCACTCGCTGCCGCCAAGAAGGCGCGCAAGCAACTCGACCTCGCCACGTTACTCAAACTTTACCGCACCGTTCCACCGGCACCTTGTCGCGTCGTCGAAAGCGCCGGTGGCGTCGCCGTACCCATTGACCCGAAGGGGAAGGACTGGGCTGACTTTGCCGCGGCCATCAAGCCAATGGCAGTCATCATTGTGGTGGAAGATCGCCTGGGGGCCATCAACCAGGCCCGTCTCGCCATCGCTTACCTGCGTCGCCGTTACGACGGCCCGATGGGCGTGTGGCTGAACGCGATTAAGAAACCGACGCCCGCAGTGGCGGCGGCTAATCGTGCTGGCCTCGCCGATGCATGGATTCCGCTCTACGGAGAGTCTGGTCCCGGCAAGAAGCCGCCGCGTTTTCATTTCCTGCCGCGATGAACGTGGCTTTGCTCCAGCGTTTGCGTAAGTCTTTAGGCGAACGCCAGGGGTCCTCGCTCCGTCGGAAACTCGTCGCTCGGGCAGCGGATGATTCGCGCATCAACCTCGCCGATAACGATTACCTCGGCCTCGCGCGCGACCCGGTTGTGGTTGAAGCCGGTATTGCAGCGCTCCGTACTTGGGGCGCTTCGTCCTCGGCATCGCCGCTCGTGACGGGCTATACGCAGCTGCATCAGCAACTCGAACAAACCTTAGCGGCGTGGCAGGGCTATGCGCATGGCTTGGTCTTGAATACGGGCTTCGCGGCGAACTCGGCCGTCCTCGGTGGCTTGCCCAAGGCGGGTGACGTCGTTCTTGCGGACCGCTTGGTGCACGCGAGCATGCTGGAAGGTATTATGGCCTCGGGCGCCCGCCTACGTCGCTTCCCGCACAATGACCTCGATGCCCTCGAGCTCATGCTCCACGAGGAGCCCGCCCTCGAGGGCGTCATCTTCGTCGTCACCGAGAGCGTGTATTCCATGGATGGCGATGGCCCGGATCTCCGTCGCTTGGCTTCACTGCGTCAGCGCTTCGGCTTTTGCTGGGTGCTCGACGAAGCCCATGCCACCGGCTGGTATGGCGAGACGGGTTCCGGTATGCAGGAGCATCAAGGCGTCCTGGCCGCGGCGGATATTGTCGTTGGTACCCTGGGTAAGGGACTTGGCTCGCAAGGTGCCTATGTGCTTTCGCACGCGTCGGAAGTCCGCGATGCCTTGGTTAACTTTGCTGGGGAGTTTATTTATTCTACTTACCTGGCCCCGGTGAATGCCGCGACCGCTTTGGCGGCTATCGGACGGGTCCGTGAACTGGTTGCGGAACGCCCCCGCCTGCAGGCGATGTCCGTCGAATGGCGTGACGCGTTGTGCGCTGCCGACTTCGCCGTCCCCGCGGGGGACTCGCCGATCATCCCGCTCATCTTGGGTGATTCGGACCTGACACTACGTTACGCCGAAACGCTCCGCTCCTCTGGCTTCATGGTCTCGGCGATTCGTCCGCCCACCGTTCCGGTCCGCACGGGCCGCATTCGGATTTCCCTGCGCCGTGGACTCGATGCCTCCGCGCTCGCGTCCTTCCTCTCCGTCCTGAAAGGAATTTCCCGATGAAGATCGGCTGGATTGGCGGTTGGGGTATCTCGTTGGCGGAGATGGGCCCGCTGGCGGTTGCGCATGCACCTGACGCCGAGCACGTCATCTTTCCGCCGGTGGTCGGCGCCGCCGAGAACCTGGTGGGTTGTGACGCCATCGTCGGCTGGTCGCTCGGTGCGCATCTCCTGCTCGAAGCCGCTGCGCGTGGTGTGCAGTTACCGACGAAGGCCCTGCTCATCGCCCCGTTTACCTCGTTCTGTTCTGAACACGGCAAGTGTGGACGCGTCAGCGAGACACAGGTCCGCTGGCTCAAGCGCTGGTTGGAAAAGGAACCCTTGGCGGCGCTGGCGGATTTCCGGACCCGTGCGGGTTTGGCTCCGGCCATGAGCACGGAGCTCCCGTATGAACTCGAGCACCTCTCGGCTGGCTTGGACATCTTAGCTGAACCGGCGGGCATCTCACTCGTGACCTTCGGACGCCAAGGCTTACCCCAGGGTTGGGAAGCGTATGTCGGCGCGGAGGACAAGCTCCTGAATCCGGAAGGCGTGACGCAGGCCATCGTCGGTGCGCAGATTGTCGACGAAGCTGGCCACGCCCTCAGCGACTTCCTCGGAAGCCCCGCCGTTTAATGCGTTTCGACGAACGAGCCGGCAGTTACGAGGAGCACGCCGCTCCGCAGCGTCGCTTCGCGGAAGCCTTGGCCGCTTTCGCTCCCTTCCATCGCGGTACGCAGGTGACTGAGCTCGGTGCCGGGACGGGCTTTCTCACCAATGCCTTGCTCGCGCAGGGCGTCTCCGTGGAAGCCACGGACTCCTCGCCGGCGATGATCGAACTTGGCCAAGCTGCTGCACCCACCGCGGTGTGGAAACAGCGGGAAGGCTTCGGCCCGCAGCCGAAGGCCAAGGCCATCGCCTCTTCGGGCTTACTTCATTGGTCCGCTGACCCCGTACTCGTGCTGAAGCATTGGCGTGACGCCTTACCGAAGTCAGGCCGACTCCTCTTAGGCGTCCCGTGCGACCCGTGTCTCTGCGAACTCCGTGACCTCACGGGCGAAGGCCCGATCCGTTGGCGCGATGAAGCTCAGTGGCTGCAGGTTTTGGACCATGCCGGCTTTGATATCCGGGCGCACGGCGTCCTCGAGTCCACGGAAACCTATCCCTCGGCGATCGACCTCATGCGCGCCTTGCACGGCAGCGGCGTGACGGGCTCACCCCGTTTAAGCCCGGGCGAACTCCGCAACCTCATCCGTGATTACGACCGACTCTATCGCAAGGGCGACGCCGTCGTCGCCACCTGGGCCTGGTTGTTGGTGGATGCGGTGGCGAGGTAGGGACAGCACCACGTGCTGTCCTTCTAAGGTAGGG
>CAITUF010000040.1 GCA_903895475.1 uncultured Opitutia bacterium
GCACCGCCTTCCTTAATCTCTCCGTAATCCGTACCCTGTCGCCTGTCTCGTGGTAGGGTAGTGACTTCGTTGGCGTGTATTGGGGTAGGGTTGGCACTGCGTGCCAACCTAGCCACGCCTCTTGTGCTGCGCGCATCCTTCCCGGTCCCCGGTCTCCCTTTGCCTCCTGTCTCTAAAGCTAGGGCAGCACCGCGTGCTGCCCTAGCCTACCTCATGCCTCCCAAATCCGTACTCTGTCCTCCGTACTCTGCAATCTTCCCGGCCTCCACCTTTGCACCTGTCTCTCCTCTCACCCCTCCCCTCACGTAATCCCCTTCAGCTCAACGGATGTTCAAGCTTGTGACGTGGTGAATCTCGATGGCTTTCACCAAGATCTGAATGTAACTGTCCACCAAATTAATCGAGGTGGCATCCATGTCCGCGGGAGCCGTAAAAATGGACAGGGTCGCGTTCGAATCCCGCAGGGCGCGGTTAAGCTTCGCCATCTTATTGTCGTAGGATTTGCGGGCCTTCTCCGACTTGATGACGCCAGGGTAGGTGTAGCCACCGGGGCTGGTGGCCGCGATAGCGGTCTGGTTGGTGGCGATCACGGCGTTGCCCACCGCCCGGATGGCGGCGAAGTTAGCAAGGCGTCTCGCTGGCTGGGCCAGGCGAAAAGGGTGGAGGCGGCGAGGAGTAGCTGGCAAGGACGTCGACCTTCTGGGCTGACTTCTGCGCGGTGGCGTAGTTGCCCTGGGCCTGGCGGAAATGCGGGCGAGGAACGATTTCATGGGGATGAAGTGTAACAGAGTTACCGCCTCGCCGTGCATCGATATTTATAATACAGACTATCGGTATCACCGATAAGAGGCTAAACCCCGTCCGCACAGTCCCACGTATCGGGTTGGGTTGGCACTGCGTTGGCGTGTATTGAGGTAGGGTTGGCACTGCGTGCCAACCTAGCCACGCCTCTTGTGCTACGCGCATCCTTCCCGGTCCCCCTTTGCCTCTTGTCTCTAAGGTAGGGGCGCGACTGCGTCGCGTCCGTTCGCCGACTGACGTCCGAATCTCGACTTAACTGCGCGAGCTACGCTCGCGGGTAGGGGCAAGGCTCCGCCTTGACCTCCTAACCAAGGAGGGCGCGGCAAAGCCACGCCACGATGAAGGGGATAGCGGTTAGCGGATAGCGGATAGGGAATGGCTCTGCCTCTAGGTAGGGACCGCACCACGTGCTGCCCTTGTCTTTTGGTAGGGTTGGCACTGCGTGCCAACCTAGCTACGCCTGATTGTACTGCGGCCTCCGGCCGATTTGCACTTTTGCACTTCGGTTTCCTCGTACCCTCCCGAGGCACCGCTCGGGCTTAAGCCGAGCAACCGCAGCCACCGTTACCGCAGCCGCCTTGCTTCGACTGGGCAGCGGGCTCTTCAGCGGAGCAGCAACCAGTGCTCGCGCCTTCCGTGGAGCAGCAACCCCCAGCGGAGGCTTCGCCTTCGGAGGAGCAGCAGCCGCCTTCGGATTCGCCAGAGCCACAACCACCACCGCCGCCACAGCAGCCACCTTCTTGGTGCGGATGGCCATGGGCAAGTTCCGTGAGTTCAGCGGCACGCACCGAAACAACTTTCACATCAAAGGTCAGCGTCTTGCCGGCGAGCTCGTGGTTGCCGTCGAGGACCGCTTCCTGCTCGTCGACGTGACGGATGACGAGCACGCGCATGCCGAGATTAGTTTCGGCGTGGAAGCGCATCCCGATCTCCACTTTGTTCGCACCGAAGCGATCGAGCGGAACGCGCTGGATCAGCTTGTCGCTGTATTCACCATACGCATCGACGGGCTGCACGACGACGACCTTGGTGTCGCCCGCAGTAAGGCCTTCGAGGCCTTGCTCCAGTCCAGGGATGATATTGCTGGCGCCGTGGAGATACTCCATCGGGCCGTGGCTGGTCGACGCGTCGAGCACGTTACCCTTGTCGTCCTTGAGGGTGTATTCGATGCCGACGACGGTTTCTTTGGAGACGCGCATGTGAGTGGGAAGAGCCAAGAAAAGTATCGGGCCCACCCACGGTGGCAAGGGGAACCCGCAGTTTTCGGGGCACCCGCCTCGGTCGGGGCTATCTAAACCTTGCCCTCTGGCGGGCCTCCGCTTCCTTCAATGTCCTGCTGTGTGGGGCCGTAGCTCAGTTGGTAGAGCGCGTCGTTCGCAATGACGAGGCCGTGAGTTCGAACCTCATCGGCTCCACCAGTAGGCCAGCCTTTAGGCCGGTGGATTTTCGGCGTCTTCCCCCTCCTCGGTGCCATCGAGATTTAGCAGGAGGCGGGCTTCGGCGTCCGGCAACTCCGCTACCTTGGTCATCTTTTTAGCAATCTTCCGTTGGCGATCCGCCGCGTCCGTCACCACCGAACTGGCCTCTTCCAACTTCTTATTAATCTTCTCCAGCAGGTCGCCGAAGTTCCCAAAGTCCTTCTTCACTGCGCCTAAGAGTTTCGCGATTTCGGCGGACTTCTTTTGCACGACCAGGGTCTGGAACCCAACCCGGAGCGAATGAATCAAGGCCATCATGGTGGACGGCCCCGCCACGACGATGCGCTTTTCTTTCAGGGTTTTCTCGATGCCAGGGAAGCGGAGGACTTCGGCATACAGTCCTTCGGTGGGTAGGAACAGAATCGCGAAGTCCGTCGTCCGAGGCGGATTGATGTATTTGGTGATGTCCGTGGCAAACCCCAGTACGCTGGCAGCGAGGTCTTTCTGCGCCTGTTGTAAGGCCACCGAATCGCCGATCTCGGCGGCGGCCACGATGCGGTCATAATCTTCCCGCGGGAATTTGGAGTCGACGGGGAGGTAAACCGGGCCGTCTTCATTGCCCGGCAGGATGATGGCGAACTCCACGGTGTCCCCGCTGCGCTCCTTGGGGCGGAAGTTTTTAACATACTGTTTTTCGGGGACCAGTGAATCGGACAATAGGCTCTCGAGAAAAGTTTCCCCCCAGACGCCACGCGTCTTCACGTTGCCCATCACGCGCTTTAGATCGTTGATATTGGAGGTGATTTGCTGGACCTCGACGAGGCCTTTGCTGACAGTGTCGAGGCGATCCGCGACGTGCTTGAAACTCTCGCCGAGGCGGGCTTCCAAGGTCTTCTGGAGCTTTTCCCCGACGACTTCGCGCATCTCATTTAGGCGGCGTTCGTTGTCCGCCCGCATGAGCTCAAGCGCTTTCTCGACGTTCTTTTGCAGTTCGACTGTTTTGAGGGCCGTTGCCTCCGAGAAGTCGGCGACGGATTTCGCGGATTCCTTCCGGGACTCGGCCAGCGCCGCCACGACTTCTACCCGCGACTCCCTCAGGCCATCGGTGAGTTCTTTCCGAAGTTCACTGGCTTGTTGTGCTTGGGCCGCGCGCAAGCGCTCGGTTTCTTTGCTGATATCGTCACGGACGACGCGCGCGATGAGTTCGGCCGCGCGCGCCGAATCTTCAGGCGACGCGCCTGGGTTCCTTTGGTGCAAAAAGATGCCCAGGCCGATAGCGCTGCATACGACGACGAGGCAGGTGATGATGGTCTCCATAAGTTCTAGAAAGGCTACTCTACCCACGGAGGCACACTCCGCAACCCCATCACCGCGGGTCGCTGTCGATGGCCATGGCGTTCCCGACATTCCAAGCGGCTTCGTAGGCGGCGATGTAGTCGGCCGAGGACCAGGCGGGTTCGGCAGGTTCGCCCCCGAGGCCCGCTAGAAATCCGTAGCGAATGCCGTGGGCAATCCGGCGGCGCCGCGGGTTGAGCCGCTTGGTCACCCACTGGTCGGCGAAGAGGGTTCGCTCATTGGGTTCGGTGGAGAAAACAGAACGACCGACCTGCCAGGCGACAATCGAGGCATGGAGGACATCGGAGATACTGCGATTTTGCAGGAAAGGGCAGGGACCCCCGGCGCGGCCTTGCTCAATGTGCTTACGGATCTCCAAAGCTAGGGCGACTTGCCAGCGTTCATCCATCGTCAGGAGGCCGAAATCGAACTCGGGGTCGTCGGCCGCCGTATCCTTTAACTCGGCCCGGGCATAGGCCCGCCATTTAGCCAGCCAAGCTTCCCATTCATCGGTGCCGCGTCGCGGGGGCTTTCCAAGCCATTCGGGGAGATCTTCGCGCATAGGGTGCCTAGGTTCAGATAAGAGGGCTAAAGGGCGGTTTGTCCACTTAAAAGGGTGAAATAATGTTCACCTTTCGCCCCATGGGGGGCTGTCGGGAGTCTTATCCACGGTCTCCCCCTAAACATTCCACCAAAAACCACCTTTTCCATCGAACTATTCCGCTCCATTGGTGTTAATCCATTCACCCCCTCCTCCAGTGAATTGCCCTTCCATCCTTTCCCCGCAGCGGTCGCTCTCCCCGTTGTTCCTCCTCGCGGCCGTTAGCCTCGCCTTAACCCCCGTCGGCTTTGCCCAGACGGCGGCACCAGCTGCCCCTGCGGTGGCTGCCCCCGCGGCGCCGGCCGTGATCGTCGGCACCGTCGCGGCGACGCCCGTGCCCAGCTTGAGCGGTACCGATAAGGTCGGCCCCATGGTCCTCCGCGATGAGACCATCGGCCAAGTGCTCGAACTGCTCCAGCGCTGGACTGGTAAGACCGTCCTCCGCCCGCAAGCGCTCCCCGCCAGCCTCTACACCCTCTCGCTTCCAGCCACCGCCACGCGCAACGACGCACTCCTGGCCA
>CAITUF010000041.1 GCA_903895475.1 uncultured Opitutia bacterium
CCATCGTCTATGCTGAAGGTGAAATCGTCGATGGCTGGGGCGGGGTCGGCGAAATCGGCGGCGACCGCTTGGCCCGTGACCTCCGTGAGCTCCGGGCCGACCCGCGTCTCCGCGCGGTCGTGCTACGGGTGAACAGCCCAGGCGGTTCCGCTTTCGCCAGCGACATCATCGCGCGCGAGGTTGGCCTTCTCCGTAACAAGGGTATCCCCGTCGTTGTCTCCATGGGAGATCTCGCCGCTAGCGGTGGCTACTACATCGCCGCCCGTGGTTCCGTCATCATGGCGGACCCTGCGACCATCACCGGCTCTATCGGCGTCTTCGGCCTGCACTTCAATTATCAGGAACTCGCCAAGAAGGTGAACCTCGGTACCGATGGCGTGAAGACTAACCGCTATGCCAACCTCTTTGACATGGACCACGCAGCGACGCCGGAAGAAATGGCCGTCGTGCAGGCAACGGTGGATAGCATCTACGAAGACTTCCTTAAGGTCGTCGGCGAAGGCCGTAAGATGGAGCGGAATAACGTCCATGAAATTGCGCAAGGACGTGTCTGGCTGGGCCTGAACGCCCGTGAAAATGGCCTGGTCGACAAGTTCGGCGGCCTCCGCGACGCCATCCGGGAAGCCAAGGTGCTCGCCAAAATCAATGACGCCGAAATCATCCAAGTACCGGCCCTACATTCGGGCCGCGAAAATATCCTGCAAACGCTGCTTTCAGAGGACAACAATGAGATGCCCCTCTTTGCGCGCGCCCAGTCCAAGGACCCTGCCCTCCTCTTCCTCAAGAGCCATGCGGAAGTCCTTAAGGCTATCCGCTCGTTGAACGATCCGCGCGGCGTCTACCTATCCTGCCCCGTTCGCGGAGCCGGCCGCTAAGCCCCCTTAAGGCTTCTTCGGAGCCTGCGCCTTCGCTTCGGGCATCCAAGCCCGTAGCTGGCGGACCCGCGTATCATCCGCTGGGTGCGTCGAAAAGAACTCGGGCGGCTTCGCACCCCCGGCCTTGGCGAAGCGCTGCCAGAAAGCCGGGGCGGCTTCCGGATTATACCCTGCCCGCGCCATGAAGATGAGGCCGAGGTAATCGGATTCCGATTCATGCGAACGGCTAAACGGCAGGAGGAGGCCGAACTGGCTACCGAGGCCGAAGCCGGCCATCCACGCCTGCCGGGTCTTCGCCGACTTATTCTTGGTCGCCTCGTCCACCGTAACGGCACCTAACTGGACCAACAGGCCTTGGGAAATGCGTTCGCTGCTGTGCTGGCAGAGCACGTGAGCCACTTCATGGCCGAGGATCACCGCGATGTCGTCGTCGGTGCTGGCATAGGGGAACATCCCAGCGTTGAAGCCGATCTTACCGCCAGGCATCGCAAAAGCGTTCGGTGACTTATCGTCGATGACGGCGAACTGCCACTGGTTGGCGGGCGGCAGAACACCATTTTTGTCTTCCTTGCGGGCGACGGCGACGATGCTGAGCCCGATGCGACGAATCTGGGCGAGGCGTGGGTCGTTCGGGAGCTTCTTCATCTTCGAGAATTCCCCAGCCGCCATGCTAGCGACCTCGGAGTTACTGACGAAGTTGATCTGTGATCGGCCCGTACCCGGGACGGTTTCACAGCCGACACCAGCAAAGCCCAAAGCCAAGAGAAGATAGAAACGCATGGGGAGGACGACCCCCTGATTGAAACCGCAAGGACTCAGCCGGACGAGTCCGAATCTTGGGCATCAATATAATACTTCTTATTAGCCGGATCGTAGGAATCCGTATAGACCGAGGCCATCCGGATAGACATCCGGTTCAAGACGGCCCCCAAGATCGGTACGCCCGTCTCGGCCAAGCGGGCCAAGCAGGCGCCGGCATTACGCATGTGCACGAGGTTAAAGCGGACCACGTAGATGACCCCGTCGACCTTCGGGACTAAGTGCAATGCATCGGAAACGGCGCCAATCGGCGGAGAGTCGATAAAGACACGGTCATAACGCGTCTTCATCTCGTCCAGCATGGCCAGGAATTTGGGGTTATTAATAACCTGCGTCGGGTTACGACAGCTCATGCCGACGGGCAAGACATCGAGGCCCGGCGCCACGTCGCGTACGATGGCTTCGTCCAAGGTCATCTCGCCATTAAACCAACGGCTCACGCCGCCATCACCGGAGAAACCAAGGGACGGGCCGACATTGGGTAGGCGCAAGTCGGCGTCGATGACCAGGACGCGCTCTGCGTGTTGGGCAAAACTGAGTGCAAGATTCGTGGCGACGAAGGTTTTACCTTCGCCCGGGCGCG
Source organism: uncultured Opitutia bacterium (assembly GCA_903895475.1). GTDB lineage: Bacteria > Verrucomicrobiota > Verrucomicrobiia > Opitutales > UBA953 > UBA953. The sequence continues at coordinate 2,278 of CAITUF010000041.1, forward strand.
TTGAGGTCACCAAGAAGACGCGGCTATTCGCCGTCGCTGGGCTGACCTTCATCGCAGAGTAGATGGAACGCACGGCCTCGGTCGCGACCTTATCCTTATCTTGGCGGGCCAAGAGCGCCCGGTCTGGACCGACTGCTTCGACCACCTTGGGCACGGTGCCAAGTAAAGGCAGGCCCAGGCCCATCTCCACGTCCTTGGCGGACTTCACACGGTCGTCGAATGATCCCATCAGCACGATGAGTCCAAAACCGACCAGGAGGCCGAGGCCCATCCCGGTCAAGGCGTTCATGTAGTAGTTCTTATTCACCGGGCGATCGGCCACGGAAGGCATCTCCTGGATCTTAATCGACGTGCTGGTACCAGAGGTGGACGAACGGAGCTTCTGTTCTTCGTAGTTTTGCTTCTGACGGGCGAGAAACTCCTCTTGGCCGCGGATTTCCTTGTCGACGCGCTCGAGCTCGTTGTTGGCGGCCTGCAGACGATAGATTTCATCGTCCTTGCGCTCGAGGTTAGCAACGATGGCGTCGTAGCTCGAACGGGCATTCTGCACAGAGGCTTGGATCCGATTGACCGAGTTAGCGACCGCCTGCGTCAGCTCCTTTTGGGTCTGATCCAGCTGGGCCCGGGTCTGGATGAGCGTTGGGTGCTCGTCCGTGTATTTTTTCTCCATGGTACTCACGAGCACCCGCAGTTCCGTTACCTTCGGCCCCAGGGCGGCGACGCGTTCATCCGTGCGGACTTGGGCGATATCATAGACGTCCTTGGTGGCCTTCTTATACTCCAAGATGAGCTTCCAGATAATCTCTAACTCATCAATTTGCTTACGGGCATCTTCGCGGTTACGGACCAGCACTCCGCGTTCGGTGTTCAGAGTCGTCGTGTCCTTGGCAATCGAAAGGAGTTTCTGGTTCTTGATGAGGTCGCTCCGCTTATCGGACAGTTTGCGGAGGCGTTCCTCAATCAGGTCGATTTCGCTCCGTAGCTTCTCGACCAGTGGGTTGGTGATGGTCAGGCGCTCGTCTTCACTATTCTTTTGGATGGCCTTACAGAAGATGCCGGCTACCTGCCGGGCCAGCTCACGGTTCGGGTGAGTGAATTCGACAGCGACCACGAAGGTTGACTTCAAGGGGGTGACGGCCCGTTGCCGACCGAAAACTTCCTGCTCGGAGAGCGGGCCGCTGAAGATGTTGCCCTGCTGGTAGGGCTCAATGACGCGCTTCTTCTCGTCAATCGTGAGCTGGCGCGACACGCTTTCGATAATACTTGTGCTGCGCATGGACTCGACGGCGGTAAAGAAGTCGTCGTTGGTCGTGATGTTGAAGTTATTATTTGCCGTGGTGTTATTCGCCGTCACGTCCGGCGCCATCCGGAACACGCGCAGTTTACCGATTGCACGGTACTCTGGCATCGTCTGATAGGTGAGGACCACGGCGATGGTGACGCCCAGCAGCACCGCCAAGATGAGCCACCAAAAGCGCTCGCGGAGCATCGCAATGTAAGCGTAGAGCGGGTTGCCACCCTCCTTGACGCCATAGCGACCGTAACCACTCTGCCCGTAGCCGGCGCCGTAGCCACCACCGTAAGCTCCACCATAGTTACCGTAGTTTCCGTAGCTACCGTAGCCACGGCCGCGGGAAGCGGAATCGTCCTGATTGTCCTCAGGCTTCTGGGGTATTTCGGCCATGGGGTTCAGAATTTGCTGTCGTCGACGTAGATAGCGTCATCATCCTCGAGGATGAAGTCGGGTTCGTCGCCGGAATCAATCTTCCGGACGTCTTTGACGATGGTCACGAGTTTGCCATCGCGGGTGCGCTTGATGGCTACGTCGGATCGGCGGCCACGGGCGAGGATGCCACCGGCCATGGAAAGGGCCTTGCCCAGGGTTAGGTTTTCTTCGGGCGGAATATTCACGGGGCCAGGCTTACCGACGTACCCGGAGACATACACGCGGC
>CAITUF010000042.1 GCA_903895475.1 uncultured Opitutia bacterium
CAGCGCCGGCCAAGACCCGCTGAGTGCCCAACTCGCCGCGATGGCAGGCCTCACGCGTCCGACGCTCGGACCTATGCGCGAGGTCTCGCGGCACCTCGACAGTTTGAAGGACGAGTTCATCAAAGCCGAAGATTACGACGCCGCACACCCCACGGTGCTCGTCGGACTCGACCTCGGCCAGAAGATGCAAAGCCAAGCGCCCTACCTCATCGATCAACTCTTGGGGATGTCGATTGAACGCAGTTTCCTCGAACAACTCGACCCGCTGACCGCTACGGGTGGAAATGGCCAGACCGCGGGCGAACGGCTGGCCGAACTCGAATCCAAGAAGGAGGATATTAAAGCCACTACGTCCGCCTTTAGCGAAAGCTCACTGAAGATGGACGCAGCCGCCTCCCAGGAATACTTCAAACGCGTCCGGCGGGACGGCGAACTCAGCGCCATGAAGTGGGCGTTGGCGAGGTAACGTTAGGGGATAGAGGATAGGGGGTAGGGGGTTAGGGGTTGGGGGATAGGGGGCTCCTAGGGCGGTTCCACCCCAAAACATAAAGACCGCCCGGGTGGGCGGTCTGTTCTGATTGCTTCCGGCTCGGTAGGTCGCTTAATGAGCCACCTTCGGGGAAGAAGTGTTACGGTAGCACAGCGGTCTCCAAATCCGCGGGCGTGGGTTCGACTCCCTCCTTCCCTGCCAATTTCGTCGGGCGTTTAGTAACGATAATTATCCGGCTTGAAGGGGCCATTCGCCTGCACGCCGATATAAGAGGCCTGCTCCTTCGAGAGCTTGGTCAACTTAGCGCCGAGCTTACCGAGGTGTAGACGAGCGACTTCTTCGTCGAGGTGCTTGGGCAGAACCACGACGCCAGGCTTGGCCGTGGCGCGCGTTTCCCAGAGGTGCAGCTGAGCGAGGACCTGATTGGTGAACGACGTCGACATCACGTAGCTCGGGTGGCCGGTGGCGCAGCCGAGGTTCACGAGGCGACCTTCGGCCAGCATGTAGAGCTGGCGACCATCCTTAAAGGTATAGCGGTCAACCTGTGGCTTGATGGTGTCCTTCTTCGCGCCCTTGAAGGCGTTGAGGCGGGTCACCTGAATTTCGTTATCGAAGTGGCCGATGTTACAGACGATGGCCTGGTCCTTCATCTTGGTCAGGTGCTCGAGGGTGATGATGTCCTTATTGCCCGTCGCCGTGACGTAAATATCCGCCGTCCCGAGGGTGTCCTCGACGGTGACGACGCGGTAGCCTTCCATCGCGGCTTGCAACGCACAGATGGGGTCGATTTCGGCAATCTGGACGGTGGCACCGAGGCCACGGAGCGACAGGGCCGAACCCTTGCCGACGTCGCCATAGCCGATGACGAGGGCCACCTTGCCCGCAATCATGACGTCGGTCGCGCGCTTGATGCCGTCGACGAGCGATTCGCGGCAACCATAGAGGTTATCGAACTTCGACTTCGTGGCAGTGTCGTTGACGTTGATGGTCGGGACGAGCAAGGAACCTTCTTCGAGCATGCGGTAAAGACGCTTCACGCCGGTGGTGGTCTCTTCCGAGACGCCCTTCCAGCTCTTCACGACCTTATGCCAGTGGCCCGGCTTCTCTTTGGCGACCTTCTTGAGGAGGTTCTTGATGATCTGCTCCTCCTCGGACTCGGACTTCGTGTTGACCCACTTGGAGCCGTTCTCGAGTTCGTAGCCCTTGTGGATAAGGAGCGTGGCGTCGCCACCGTCGTCAACGATGAGCTCGGGGCCGTCGCCGTTGGGCCAGGTGAGCGCGCGCATGGTGCACTCCCAGTATTCTTCCAGCGTCTCACCCTTCCAGGCGAAGACCGGCACGCCGGCCTTGGCAATCGCCGCCGCCGCGTGATCCTGCGTGGAGAAGATATTGCAAGAGGCCCAGCGCACATCGGCGCCGAGATCGGCAAGCGTCTCGATGAGCACGGCCGTCTGGATGGTCATATGCAAGGAGCCGGCGATGCGGACGCCCTTGAGCGGCTGCTTCTTGCCGTACTTAGCGCGCAGGGCCATGAGGCCGGGCATTTCGTGCTCGGCGACTTGGAGTTCCTTGCGACCCC
>CAITUF010000043.1 GCA_903895475.1 uncultured Opitutia bacterium
CGGAGCGTGGGCGAAGCTCCCTCCGCCGCGAAGAGTTTCCAGGCGTGGGCTTCGAGGTCGGCGGCGAGCACGAACCAATCTTTACGACCAAAAATCCAGGCGGCCTTCGCCAAGGCGCGGATGAGTAAGGCGTTCCATCCGAGCAAGGCCTTGTCGTCGCGCTCCGGCTGCGGCCGCAGGTTGCGAGCCGCCAGTAACGTCGCGCGGGCACCCGCGAGGCGGTCGCGTTCGGCGGTCTTCGCGCGGAGTTTCGGAATGTTCGCCCCTTCGAAGTTGCCTTGGTCGGTCAGGCCATAGGCGGCAGCGAAGGGCAGGGCTTCTTCCCCGAGCAAGGCCACAATCTCGGCGGGCTTCCAGACGTAGGTCGTGCCTTCCTCGTGGTGGGTGTCCGCATCGAGCGCGCTGGCGAAGAGGCCGTTGGACAGGCGCATCTCGCGCTGCAGCCAGCCAATAGTTTCCTCGCAGATCCGCGCATACAACGGGTCGCGGTAGCGGGCCCAAGCCTCGGCGTAGGTCCCGAGCAGCTGGGCGTTGTCGTACAGCATCTTTTCGAAGTGCGGTACGGTCCAGTCGCGGTCCACACAGTAGCGGTGAAAGCCGCCACCGATTTGATCAAAGAGCCCGCCGCGGGCCATCCCGCCGAGCGTCACCGTGAGCACGGCGTCGAGCCGCGTGGCCAAGGCCCGGTCTTGTTCGACGGCGGCGGTGCTCCGAATCGCGAGGAGGAAATCCACCGTCGGTGGGGATGGGAATTTCGGGGCGCCGCCGAAGCCGCCATAGGTGTCATCATGCTGTTCGCAGAGTCGTTTGGCCGCCGCGAGCAGGTCGGCGGGCTGCGGTGAACTGCCATCTGCGTCCGGCGCTCGCGTCAGGTGCGTCAGGTTCTGGGCGATGGCATCGGCGTTCGCGGCGAGTTCGTCCTTATTCCGGTGAAAGAAGTCCGACACCCGCATCAGCAACTGTGGCCAGGGGACTTGGCCCTGCCCACGATCTTCCGGCGGGAAGTAGGTGCCGCCGAAGAAGGGACGTCCGTCGGGGAGGCAGAAGCAATTGAGCGGCCAGCCACCATGACCGTTAATCATCTGGACCGCGTCCATCATGAGTTTATCGACCTCGGGGCGTTCTTCCCGGTCGACCTTGATGCAGATGAAGTGCTGGTTCATCAGCTCCGCGATGTAAGGCTGCTCGAAGGACTCGCGGGCCATGACGTGGCACCAGTGGCAGGAAGAGTAGCCGACCGAGACGAGCACGGGTTTACCTTGGGCTTGGGCCTGGGCAAAGGCCTCCGCACCCCACGGCCACCAATGGACGGGGTTAGCCGCATGCTGTTTCAGGTAGAGGGACTGCTCTTGGGCCAGACGATTGGACACCCCCGCAAGGTTGCGGCTCTTTGGCCGGGTGCAACCCTCGAGGTTTTGGCCTGTTCGTCTTGCAGGCGCAGGGGGCGGGCTTAATCCTCCTTCTCCCCATGCGGCGCCTCCTCCTTGCCCTTTTTCTCGCCACGGCGGCCGTCCAGGCCGTCGAGGTGCAGCTGGTCTTTGACGATAAGGCCGACGAAGCGAAGTTGAAGGCCTTCGGCGCCCGCTCCGTGGAGCTCATCAAGGAATGGGAACCTAAGATCGCCGTGGTCCTCGGGACGGCCGAGGCCAAGCGCCCGAAACAACTGACGGTCCGCTTCAAGGACATGGACGGCGTGGCCTTTTGGGACGGTAAGGCCATCACGGTCTCGAGCCGTTATGCGTCCAAGCACCCGGACGACGTGATGCTGGTGGTTCATGAGTTGACCCACGTCCTGCAGGGCTACCGCAAAATCCCCAGCTGGATGACCGAAGGTATCGCCGACTATGTCCGCTTCGGCATCGCCGAGGAAGGGAAGTTTGGCATCCGTATCGACCCAGTGAAGAACAAGCCGCGCGATTCCTACCGCGTGACGGGCTACCTGATTCTGCAGGCCGAAAAACGCCACCCTGGACTGGTCAAGAAACTACACCTCGCTGGCGTGTCCGGCGGCGATGTCGAGAAGGTTTGGGCTGAGCACTGCGGCCAGACGATTGATGAGACTTGGGCTGCGGTCGTGCCCGCCAAGACGAAGTAAGTATGTCGACGATCCGCGTACTCGACCCGACGGTCGCCAACCAAATCGCCGCCGGCGAAGTGGTGGAGCGTCCCGCCGCGGTCGTTAAGGAGCTCCTCGAGAACGCCCTGGATGCCGGGGCGACGCGCGTGGTCGTGGATTTCTCCCGCGGTGGCAAAGCCCTCACGGTCGTCGAAGATAATGGCAAGGGGATGACGCCAGGAGAGGCACTCCTGAGCCTCGAGCGTCATGCGACCAGCAAGATCCGACTCGCCGCCGACCTCGACCGCATCACGACCTTTGGCTTTCGCGGTGAAGCCCTGCCTTCCATCGCCAGCGTGGCGCGCTTCACCCTGCAGACGCGTCCCGCTTCCGCACCTTCCGGCACCGAACTACTGATCAACGGTGGTCGGGTCGTCCATCAGCGTGAGCATGGCATGGCCCCCGGTACGCGCATCGAAGTTACCAACCTTTTTCATCCGGTACCTGCCCGTTTGAAATTTCTGAAGTCCGACGAGACCGAGGCCGCGCACATCATCCGCTTGGTGCGCCTGTATGCGGTCTCGCACCCGCAGGTGGGTTTTCTACTGCGCGAAGATGGCCGCGAGATCTTCCGGTCGCCGGGTAATGTCCCGCTCTTGGACCGCGTCCGTGAGATCTGGGGCCGACAGGTCGCCGATGAGGTTAGCCTGATGCCAGTCTTCGAACGCGACGGCATGCGCCTGAGCGGACTTTTGGGTAAGCCCGGCGTGAGCCGCGGTACGCGCCAAGACCTAGTGACGGTTGTTAACGGCCGCCCCGTCGACAGCCGTACCATGGCCTTCGCCTTGACCGAGAGTTATCACACGCTGATTCCGAAAGGGCGTTACCCGTTAGCCTTCGCCTTCCTCGAAATCGACCCGGCTTGGGTCGATGTGAACGTCCACCCCGCGAAGCGTGAGGTGCGTTTCCGCGACGAGGCCCGCGTCCGCGGTTTCCTCATCCAGTCTGTCCTTTCTGTGCTTCTGGCCCGGGTGGACGACGGTCTACCAACGACGACGATACCGGCGATCACGCCGACCCTCGTGCCGTCCTTCGTTACCCCAACGGCTACCTCCGGCGCTGCTCCTCTGGCCGTCCCCTCGCCAACGTCGACGTATGTGCCGCCCGTTTCCGCCCCGCTGGCTTCCGCTCCGGCCTCCAGCAGTTCGCTGCGTCTGAGTTGGCGTCTGCTCGCGCGTCTGCGCGAAGAGCGGGCTGTCTTCGAGACCCCGACGGGCTTGGCTATCTTCGATATTGGCGCTGCCCACCAGCGCGTACTCTACGAGGACATCCTCCGCCAGTTCTCCGAACATAAGCCCGTCAGTCAGCCCTTGTTGGTGCCCTTGACCATCGAGCTCGAGCCTTTGCCCGCGGCGGTGCTGAAAGAGCGCATGGGGCTATTACAGAGCGCTGGTTTTGAATTCGAGGAATACGGCCGTAATTTCTGGCGGGTGGGCGCGTTGCCAATCTGGCTAGATCCGGCGGATGCGTTGGGCTTTTTACGCGACCTACTCGCGGAGATGGCGCGCCGTGAAGGTGACTTTGGTCGTCCGGCCCTGGCTTACGACGCCTTGGCGCGGATGGCGGTTAATAAGGCCCGCCGGAAGGGCGACGCCTTGGCCGATGGCGAGCTCCTGGAACTCGTCCAAGCGCTCTTTCGGACCGCTCAGCCCGGAACGGACCCGAAGGGCCGTCGGACGTTTGTGGAGTGGACGGATGCCGACCTCGGTCGGCGTTTCAGCTGATCAGCGGCGCCCGCCTTTACGACGTTGTTTGGCGGGGGCCGGCTTGCCCGTACGCAGTGCTTCAATCTGGTCGCGCAACATCGCGGCCTTCTCGAACTGGAGTTCATCCGCGGCCTCTAACATCTCCGTCTCAAGGTCAGCCAGGACTCGGGCCACATCGCGGTCATCGGTGCCTTCGGCCACCGCGAGCAGGGCTTCTTCTTCGTCGACGAGGCTTTCCTCGATTGCCCGGACCGTGCTTTTGGGCGTGATGCCATGCTTCACATTGTAAGCCTGCTGGCGCTTGCGTCGGTCGCCGCAGATGGTCAGCGCGCGCGTCAGTGACTTCGTCATCACGTCAGCGTAGAGCAGAACCTTACCGTCAACGTGACGGGCGGCGCGGCCAGAGGTCTGGATGAGGCTCGTCTCGCTACGTAGGAAGCCTTCCTTGTCCGCGTCGAGGATGCCGACCAAGGCCACTTCAGGTAAGTCGAGGCCTTCGCGGAGTAGGTTAACGCCAACGAGGACGTCGAACTTACCTGCCCGCAGGCGGCGTAGAATCTCCACGCGCTCGATGGCGTCGATGTCGGAGTGGAGGTATTCGACCTTCAGCCCGTGCTCACGCATGAAATGCGAAAGGTCTTCGGACATCCGCTTCGTGAGTGTGGTGACCAAGGTGCGCCAGCCGAGTGCGGCTACCCGCTTGGCTTCACCGATGATATCCTCCACCTGACCGCGAATCGGTCGGACCTCCATGACAGGGTCGAGCAAGCCGGTCGGGCGGATGACCTGCTCGGCGATGACGGTGGAGACTTTATACTCATACGGCGCAGGCGTGGCCGAGACGTAGACCGTCTGGCCGGAAATTGTATCAAACTCCTCGGGCCGTAACGGACGGTTTTCCATGGCCGACGGTAGGCGGAAACCGAAGTCGACCAGCTTTTCTTTGCGCGCGCGGTCGCCGTGGTACATCCCGCCGATCTGCGAGACCGAGACGTGGCTTTCGTCGATGAAGATCAGTCGGTCGTCTGGGAAGAAGTCTAGAAGGCAATGCGGGCGCTCGCCCGGCCGGCGGCCGGCCATATGCATCGAGTAATTTTCAATGCCCGAGCAAAAACCTGTTTCGCGCAGCATCTCGAGGTCGTGCTCAACCCGCATACGAATGCGTTGGGCTTCGATGAGCCGGTTGGACTTTTCGAAGAACGCCACGCGTTCCTCGAGTTCGGCCCGGATGGCCTCGGCGGCCGTCTTCACGCGGGCGGGCGAAGTGACGTATTGGTTGGCGGGGTAGAGGTCGAACTTATCGAGCGTCTTGCCTGGGCGCACGGTGACGGCATCGAGTTCCCGAATCTGCTCCAGCGTATCGCCCCAGAATTCCAGCCGGATGGCTGATTCCATGTAGGCTGGCCAGATATCGATAGTCTCGCCGCGGGCCCGGAAGGTACAGCGCTCGAGGATGGCGTCGTTACGAGAGTATTGGTTGGCGACTAGCCGCGTCAGCAGTTCGTCGCGCTTGATGACGAGCCCCTGGCGGAGAGGAATCATCAGCGCCAAGAAGTCCTCGGGTGAACCTAAACCGTAGATACACGAGACCGAGGCGATGACGATCACGTCGCGCCGGGAGAGCAGGGCGCTGCTGGCACTGATGCGCATGCGTTCGATGTCCTCGTTGATAGCCGAGTCCTTCTCGATGAACGTATCCGTCTGCGGGACGTAGGCCTCGGGCTGGTAGTAATCGTAATAGCTGACGAAGTATTCGACCGCGTTCTCGGGGAAGAAGTGTTTGAACTCCGAGTAGAGTTGGGCCGCCAGCGTCTTGTTGTGCGAGATGATCAGCGCCGGCCGTTGCTGGCGCGCGATCAGGTTTGCCATGGTGAATGTCTTACCCGAACCCGTCACGCCGAGCAGAGTCTGGCGCGCATTCCCCGCCGTGAGGGAGGCGTCCAAGGTGGCGATGGCCGTGGGCTGGTCGCCCATCGGTTGGTAGTCGGAATGCAGACGGAACTCCATACCGCTTAGTCGAGACGCCCGCGCACGAGCCAGCCGGCGTCGACCTCGGAGAGGTCCTTCACGATGCGATGGGCCTTTTGCGGCAGCAGGGCTTCGCGGGTATTCGTGGTCGCTAAAGCAATGGTGATAAACCCGCCGGCGAGGCCGGCTTGGATGCCCGAGAAGGAATCCTCGAAGACGAACGACGCTGCGGGGTCGCCGCCCGCCAAGGCGCAGGCTTTCAGGAAGACCTCGGGGTCGGGCTTGCCGCGGGAGACATCCTCACTGCTGACGGCGCCTTCGAAAAAGACGCCCAACCCGAAGAGCTCGAACGCGAGTGCCAGATTTTCCTTCTGCGTCGAGGTGCCGATGACGCAGGAAATTCCCGCGGCTTGGAGTGCACGCAGGAGCTCGAAGACACCAGGCAGTACGCGGATGTGCCCTTGGCGGGCAATCACTCGATAGAGCTCTTCCTTGCGATAGGAGAGGCGACGGACCTCCTGAGGGTCGCGCGTCCACTGGAGGATATCAGGGATGATGAGCTCGTTGCGCTTACCGAAGCCGCGGACGAAGTGGTCAGCAGGCAGGGGGAGTTTCTCTTCGACCGCTAACTGTTCCCAAGAGCGTTCATGGGCGACGGCGGAGTCGACGACGACCCCGTCCCAATCAAAGACGGCGACAGTGCGACCCATGGCTCAGTGCTTATCCCAGGCGAGGGTGACCTTGACTGGACGATGCTCCCAAACGTTGAGGGGCTCGAAAATCTGGCCTGGAGCTAGAATATTATTCGGGTCAAGGGCGCGCTTCACCGCCAGCATCGCACCGATTTCTGCGGGCGAGTGTTGCAGGCGGAGGAACGGGGACTTGGCGATACCGATACCGTGTTCCCCGGTGATAGCGCCGCCGAGTTCAACGACCTTCTTCATGACATCGTAGATTGCCAACTCGGCCTTGCGGCAGTGCTCGGGGTTATCACGGTCATACATGATGTGCACGTGGAAGTTGCCGTCAGCGGCATGGCCAAAGGTCGGCGTCGCCAAGCCCACGCGGTCGCGAACCTCGCGGGTGTAGCGGATGAGCTCCACGTAACTGCGGAACGGCACCACGATGTCCTCGTTTAACTTCGCATTCCCGAGGGCGTACATCGCCTGGGAGCACGTGCGACGGATATCCCAGAGCGCCTCCGCCTCGGCTTCAACGTCGGTCTCGCGGAAGGCCACGGCGTATTGCGCAATCCAGGCACGGACCTTCACGGCATCTTCGGCGAGGGCAGCGGGGTGGCCGTCGATCTCGACCAGCAGGATAGCATGGGTCTCTTCGACGCCGTGTAATTCAGCGGTGGAGAAGACGCGGCTCCCGCGGCGTTTTTCCGCCGCATCAACCGTTTGCGTATCGAGGAATTCGAAGACCGCCGGGTTCACGCGTGCACCCATCAAGGCGGCCGCGGCTTCGAGCGCGCCTTCATCGGTGCGGCAAGCCAGCAGGAACGTGCGACGGGCCTTGGGCTTATTGACGAGCTTGAGTGTGGCTTTGGTGATGATCCCGAGGGTCCCCTCGGAGCCGATCCAGAGGTCCCGGATATTGAGCCCGCTGACGAACTTGCGGAGCGGCGCGCCCCAGGTGACCTTCTCGCCAGTCGGCAAGAAGCCCTCGAGTGCGTAGACGTGGTCTCGGACCACGCCGTACTTGGCGGCACGGAGACCCCCAGCATTAGTGGCGATGTTGCCGCCGATACTGCAGTACTTCAGCGAAGAAGGGTCGGGCGGGAAGAAGAGACCGTGTTCAGCGGCGAGTTCGTTAATGTGGGCCGTGATGGCACCAGGCTGGACCGTCGCCATCGCCGAAATCGGGTCGATCTCAATTTTGTCCCAGTGGTCGAGGTGGATGACCCAGCCGCCGTGAATCGGAGAACTTGCGCCGGTGTTACCGGTGCCACGGCCGCGCACGGTGACAGGCACTTGATGTTCGTTAGCCAGTTTAAGGACGACGCCGATATCCTCTTCCACGTCCGGACGGATGACCGCCTCGGGCATGAAGGACAGGCGCATGTTGTCGAAGGAAGCCGCGAAGCACGTGGCCTCGTCGGTCTTGACCTTAGCGGCGCCCAAGCGGGCAAGCAGCGCCTGCGTGGCGGCGGGATGGGTGCGTACGGGAGTCGTCACGCCCCCTAACAAACACCCTTACGCGATTTCCGCAAGCCACGCCGTGGCCTCAGCGTCGGATGGCATCCGCCAATCCCCGCGGGGCGAGAGGGCGACCGAGCCGACCTTGGGGCCATCGGGCATAACCGACCGCTTATACTGCTGGCTGAAGAAACGGGTCAGGAACGTGCGGAGCCAGTGGCGGATCTCCGTGTGGTCGTATTTACCCGTGAAGGCATGTTCGGCGAGCCAGAGCACCTTAGCTGGGCGGAAGCCGTTGCGAATCACGTGGTACAGGAAGAAGTCGTGCAACTCGTACGGGCCAACAATCGCTTCCGTCTGCTGGGAACTTTCGCCGTCAGCTCCAGGGGGCAGGAGCTCGGGGCTGACCGGGGTGGCCACGATATCCTCGAGCAAAGTGCGTTCATCGCCGACGTGGCGGGCGTGGGCGGCCCAGGAGACCAGGTGACGCACCAGCGTCTTGGGGACGCCGATGTTCACGTGGTACATTGAGATATGGTCGGCGTTGAACGTGCACCAGCCGAGTGCGGCTTCGGAAAGGTCGCCGGTGCCGACGACGAAGCCGCCCGCTTGGTTGGCGACGTCCATGAGCACTTGCGTGCGCTCGCGGGCTTGGGCGTTCTCGAAGGTGACGTCGTGCTTGCCGGGCGGGTGCTGGATATCGGCGAGGTGTTGTTCGACCGCAGCGTCGATGGGAATCTCACGGGCGGTGACGCCTAAGACCTCCATCAACTTGAGTGCGTTCATGCGCGTGCGGACCGTCGTGCCGGGGCCAGGCATGGTGATACCGATGATGCCCTTGCGATCGAGGCCGAGACGGCCGAAGGCCTCCAGCAGGACCAGCAAGGCCAGCGTGGAGTCGAGGCCACCCGAAACGCCGATGACGACGTGACGGGCGCCGGTGTGGCGCAGGCGACGAGCGAGGCCGGTCGACTGGATGGCGAAGATTTCCTGGCTATGCTCGTCGCGGCGCTGCGCATCTGACGGCACGAACGGATGCTGGCTGAAACGGCGACGGAGCTTAGGCGTGGTGCTGGCTGGGTGGCCGAGCTCGAACGAACGGACGCGTGGCTGGAGCGTCGAGGGCGCACCGAAGAACGTGCTGTTACGGCGGCGTTCAGCCTGTAACTTATCCACGTCGATTTGCGAGACGAGGAGCGAGAGCTCGAAGCGGAAACGTTCGGACTCTCCGAGGACGATACCGTTCTCAGCGATGAGGCCATGGCCGCTGTAGACGATGTCGGTGCTCGATTCACCGGCGCCCGCCGAGGCGTAGACGTAGGCGGCGAGGCAGCGGGCCGACTGGGAGCGCACGAGGTCGCGGCGGTAGGCGGCCTTGGTCAGGAGTTCGTCGCTGGCCGAAAGGTTGCAGAGAAGGGTGGCGCCCGCGAGGGCTTGGGCGCCGCTCGGGGGTTCGACGGCCCAGAGGTCTTCGCAAAGCTCGATGCCGACCATGCAGTCAGGGAGGTCGGAGGCTTGGAAAAGGAGGTCAGTACCGAAGGGGACAGTTTGCCCGAAGAGGTCGATTTCTTTGACGGGAGCGACGCGGGCGGAGGCGAACCAGCGTTGTTCATAGAACTCACCCGAGTTTGGCAGGTGGGTTTTGGGGACGACGCCGAGGATCTTGCCGCGGGAGATGAAGGCAGCGGCATTAAAGAGCCGTCCAGAGACCTCTAGGGGCAGCCCCACGATGGCGGTGAGGCCGAGGCGACCCGTGGCCTCGGCGACTAGGCCCAAGCCCTTCAGGGCCCCTTGGAGGAGGGTGCGTTGGCCAAAGAGGTCACCACAGCTGTAGCCGGTGAGGCAGAGTTCTGGGAGGACGACTATCTCGGCACCTTCGGCGGCGGCCTTCTCGAGTGCCTGGATAACCAAGAGTGCATTAGCCGCGGGGTCACCTAAGCGGAGGGAGGGTGAAGCGGCCGCTACGGTCACAAACCCGAACTGGTGAGTCCTTTTAGGCATTTTTAGGCTCGGTAACGCTCATGTTCACCGTTGACCCGTGGGGAGGCAACCCGAAAGGTCTTTCTTCACCGATTTAGGGGCCAATATGACCAAACAAATACTCCAAGAAGTCAGGGTTTTCTCGCCTGCTACCGTGGCTAACGTGGCCTGCGGCTTCGATGTGCTCGGTTTCGCCATCGAGCTGCCCGGCGACGAGATCATCGTTCGGACTTCGAGCCAGCCTGGCTTCCGCATCACTAAGATTACGGGAGACGATGGGCGCCTACCGCTCGACCCTAAGTTGAATACTGCCGGTGTCGCCGCTTTGGACCTATTGCGTCACTTGGGTCGGGCCGACCTTGGTATTGAAATGGAAATTCATAAGCAGATGCCTTTCGGCAGCGGCTTGGGTTCCAGCGCCGCGAGCGCAGTCGGCGGTGCCTTTGCCGTGAACCAACTTCTCGGCGAACCTTTGACCCGTCGACAGCTCCTCCCGTTCGTGGTCGCTGGCGAAGCCGCCGCTGATGGTGCTTGGCATGCGGACAATGTCGGGCCTTGCCTGCTCGGAGGTATCACGCTGATTCGCTCCAATGCGGAGCTCGACGTGCATAACATTCCGATTCCGCAGAACCTTTGGGCGGCCGTGGTGCACCCGGATATCGTCGTACTAACGAAGGTTGCGCGCGAGATTATGCCGCGGCACATTCAGTTGGAGACAGCGACGCAGCAGAGCGGTAACCTTGGCGGCCTCATTTGCGGCCTGTACCAGAGCGACTACGCACTCATCGGCCGTTCGGTGCATGACCTCATCGCTGAGCCCCACCGCCAGCGTTTGATCCCGGAGTTTTATCGCGCCAAGCGGGCGGCCCTTGCCGCGGGTGCCCTGGGTTTCTCGATCTCGGGTGCCGGCCCCAGCGTCTTTGCCTTGTGCGAAGGCGAAGCCACGGCCCGCCAGGTCGCTGCGGCCGTCGCCACCGTCTTTGAGTCGGTGCCGATTAAGGCCACCCAGTACGTTTCGCGCATCAATCCTCAGGGCGTCCATGTCCTCGCCCAGAAGTAAGCTCGAGTTCGTCTCGACGGCCGATGCCGCGCAGCGCGCTAGCCTGCGTGAGGTACTCTTGGCGTCGATGCCCGGTAAGGGCGGTCTGTGGGTGCCATCCGTCATCCCGCAGCTCCCCGCTGACTTTATCGCTGCCCATCAGGCCGATACTTACGCCGACCTTGCCGAGGCTGTCATCACCCCGTTCCTCCAGGCAGAACTTGGGTCCGATGTCTTGCACCGCCTCTGTCAGGAAGCGTTCAACTTCCCCGTGCCCTTGGTGCATCCCCCAGGTTTCGCTGGGCAGGCGGCCGACCGCATTCAAGTCCTCGAACTTTTCCAGGGCCCCTCGGCCGCGTTCAAGGATTTTGCCGTGCGCTTATTGGTGCGCGTCACCGCTCACGTGCTCAGCGCCGAGTACCCTCGTTTTACGATTCTCGCTGCGACTTCGGGTGACACGGGCGGAGCCGTCACGGAAGCCTGCGCTGGCATCCCTGGCGTCCGCGCCGTCGTCCTCTATCCCCGCATCGGCGTCAGCCCAGTGCAGGAGTCGCAGATTGCCCGAGCCCGTCCGGGCGTCGTCGCCCTCTCGGTTGACGGTTCCTTTGATGATTGTCAGGCCTTGGTGAAGCGCGCGTTGGCGGATGACTCCTTGCGCCGCGTCGGCCCATTGCTCACGGCGAACTCAATTAACCCGATTCGCCTCATCGCGCAGGTCCCGTTCGCGTTCCATGTCCGTCGTCAGTTGGCCACCGGCCGCCGTCTCGGCATTGTCGTCCCCTCGGGCAACTTAGGTAACGTCGGGGCCGTTCAGCTGGCCCGTCGGATGGGCCTGCCAGTGGACGTTCTCGTCGCGGCGACGAACATCAACTCACCGTTACCAGAGCTCTTTGCCACCGGCCAATACCTCCCTCGCCGCTCTACGCCCACCGCGTCCAACGCCATGGACATCGGTGCCCCCAATAACCTCGATCGCTTGCTCGCTTGGCGACAGGGCGGGCCGGCGGTCTCAGCCGTCACCGTCGACGATGCCGCCACCCTAGATGCGATGCGTCGCGTGCGTTCGGCCGGCGGTTATGTCCTTTGCCCGCACACGGCTGTCGGCTGGAAGGCTGCAGAAGACCTGTTGGCGCAGCCAGGCAATGGCGACTTAGACGTCGTGGTGTTCGGGACGGCGCACCCGGCTAAGTTCCCGGATGTGCTGCAGGCCGCCTTTGACGATAGCCATGCATCGACTTTCCCGTACGAACTTCCCAAGCCAGCACCGCTGAGCATCGGGAACGATTACGAGGCGGTGCGCCGCGTCATCGATTCGACGCAGGGCTTCGCCTAAGCGGGTCCTAGCGGGCGCTCGGCAGGGCTTACTTCGCTTCAGACTTCGCGGCCGGGGCCGGGGCGTCCTTCTTTTCCTTGGCCTGCTCGATGACGATAATGCAGCCGGAGAGGCCGAGGCTGAGGACAAGCAAGAGGACGGCGGTGAATTTCATATCATTAGTACAAGCACCCTCCGCGGCGTTGGCAAGTCCACCCAATAAAAAGGCCGCCTCAGAAGGCGGCCTTGGGTCAATAAGCCGGCGGCTTATTCTGGTTCCGCCACCGCAAACGTCACGTTAGTGATGTCGGCCCGGGCCAGGACATCGAGTACGTTGATTACGCGCTCGTACTTGGCAGCCTCTTCGGCTTGGACCGTGATAAGTAGCTTGGTCTTGGACTGCTTGGCGGCCGTGGCCATCTTCGACATCTCGTTGTAGAGGCCTTCCAAGGTCTTGTCGTTGGGCTGTCCGACGGGGTCTTCGTTGATGGTGATGGCGCCGTTTTCCGCGACCCCGATGGTAATCTCATCTGGCATCTCGGTTTCTTTCGCCGTCTCGGCATTGCCGGGAAGGGTCGTCTTAAGTTCGTGTTCCACCTTCACGGCACCAGCCATGACCATGAAGAAGAGCATGATCACGAAGACCACGTCGATCATCGGGGCGATTTGAAAGCCGGCGTCAGACGGCATTTCCATGGGAGCTTGTTTCATAGCTTATTCTTCGCGGTTGAGGCCGGAGAAGGCGATGTTGTCGATGCCCGCTTCGGCGCCCCACTCGAGGGCTTTGGAGATGTACTTCGCATGGCACTGGCGGTCGGCGCGGATGAGCAGACGGAACTTCTCGTTCGTGCCCTTGCGGGCCGCCAATTCCTTGGCGATGCCGTCCTTGTCGTTGATATCCAGCTCGCGGTCGTCGAGCTTGTACTTCGCCTGGCCAGTGTTCTTGTCCCAGGAGATATTGATCAGGCCAGCAGCGGCTTTGTCATCCCGTTTCACGCCGTGGGAAGCCACGGGCAACGAGATATTCTTATCGACCTTGAGGACCTGGGCCGAGGTGATCGACATGAAGAAGATCAGCAGCACCAGGAGGACGTCGATCATCGGCGCTACCTGGAACTCGGGTTCCCCGTCTCCGCCTCCGCCTCCGCCTGCCATGGTTCGTGTGTGGGTTTAAGGGGTGAAAGAAAGCTTAGGCCTTGGGAGCTTCGGCGGCGACTTCAGCCGGGGAAGCGTTCCAATCAGGCTTCGCAGCGTAGATCACTTCGTCACCGATCGCGTGGCCAGCGACTTCGTCGTAAGGGAAGGCACGGAAGAGGCCCGTGACAATCTCTTGGATGTCATGGATGCCCTTGGTGATACGGTTACGCAGGAGGTAGTAGCAGATGAACGCTGGGATTGCGATAAAGAGGCCCGAAGCGGTTGCCACGAGCACTTCGCCGATGGCACCGGCGAGCTGGGAAGGGTCACCCACGCCCGAAGAGCCGAGCTTATCGAAGGCCTTCATCATGCCTGTCACCGTGCCGGTGAGGCCGATCATCGGAGTGCAGACGCCGATGACGGATAGGTAGGAGGCGCGACCCATCAGTTCGCCTTGGATACGAGTGACTTCGGAGATGATGGCTTCTTCGGTCATAACCTTGCCATCTGGAGTAAAGGCGACGCCGGCACGGACGACTTCAGCGACGGGGGAGCCGGCGTTCTTGGCGAAGTTGTAAGCTCCCGGGTAGTCGCCGCGCTGGAAGAGCTCGCGGAGCTGCGTGACGTGGCCGGCTGGGTAGAGCTTCTTTTCGCTCGTGCGAATGTAGCCATCGACGATGAACCAGATCATGGCCACGGAGGCGATGGTGATAGGGTACATGACCCAACCGCCTTCTTCGAAGAGGTCGAGGAGGGTCTTTTCCTTGACGCCACCTTCGGCGGCGGCGGCAACGGCGGTCATCAGGGCGAGGGCAGCCAGGCTGAACAGGGAGGTGCGGAGTTTCTTCATGGGGAAGCGACGGGTATGGGGATGATTTAGTTCGGGATTAGAAAAGGAGCAAGGTCTCACTTATTACCTTCGTTGTTATTGGCGTTATCCGCCTTGGGCGCATCAGGCTTGGCGGTCGCATCAGGGATGACGGCGGCATCCTTGATCTTGCCAGCCTCGGCCTCGGCGGCCAGGCGGTCTTCCTTGGGGAGGAGTTTCTTCGCCTCCTCGGCCTCTTTGGAGACCGGGAAAGTGGCAATCAGGTCGCGGAGGTATCGGTTAGAGATTTCTTCCAGCCGTTGCTCCCTGGTGGCGGGGCTGTCCATGCCCCGGAAGGAGCGGGCGGCACCGAGCATCGCTTTGGGGAGGTGTTCGGCTTGAGCACCATAGAAGACGGGCACCCGAAGGTAGGTATTCATGGCCGCCTCGTATTTCTTGGTGGCGAGTAGAGAGCTGCCTTTGACGATGTGCAAGCGGGCGAGGACGTCCGGGTCGTCCATCTTCGTGATGAGATCCGTGGCCTCGGAGATGACCGTGTCATGCTCGCCGCGGCGGGCGCGCTGCATGAGACGGGCTAACTTAATCTTATTTGCTAATTCAGGACTTGAGCCGTCGTCGTTCTTTTCCAGGTTATCGAGGAAGGCGCCGATGACCGCGTCGTTTTCCAACCGGTCGAGTGCATCCAGCTTCACCATGGAGGCCTTCAGCCAGAGGGAGCCGGGGGTCTTCTTGAAGGCATCAAAGAATTTGATGATGGGTTCGATGCTGTCGAGGGCCTTGCTGGGCTCGCCGCGGCTGACGAAGAGCTGGGCTTCCGTGAGCTTATCAACGGTGGGCCAGACGATGCTTACGACTTCCGAAAGTTTGCGGGTGGACTCGATGTCGGTGCCGCCGGAGTTGATGGTTCGAACCACCGTGCCCTTGATGCTACTAATCGTGCCTTTCTTCGGGTCGTTCACCGGCTTGGGCGGGACGGACGTATCCATCTTGAACGGATCGTTTACTTCCCAGCGCTCGCCACCCTTGAAGATGAGGGCTTGGCCAAAGGACTGGGTGGCCGCGCAGAGGAGAGCGGCGGTCAAGAAGGAGCAGACAGCGGGACGCATGGTCGATTAGAGTTTGGTCGAAAGGATGCGGGCTTCAGTGGCCTCAGGGGTGTCCTTGATGCGGTCTTTGGAGAGCATCTCGGTGATGATATCTTTCGCTTCCTTCTTCTGGTCGAGCTTGGTGGCGAAGAGGCGGGCGGCTCCCAGGTAGGCCTTAGCCGACCAGAGTTCATACTTCTTCCAGGCTTGATAGGTGCGGCGGTAGTAGGCGACCGCTTCCGCGTTATTGCCTTGGCGTTCTTCCATGACGCCGAGCCAGTAAAGGCAACCGGCGGTGGTCTCACCTTTCCACTCCTTGGTCTTGGCGATTTCTTCGAACTCGGCCTTGGCCTCGGGGTACTTCTTCATTTCTGCGAGGCCCCGGGCCTTGATGAAGCGGATATCTTTCTCCTTCGACATCACGACACCGTTGTCGATGGCTTCGGCACAGAGCTCGAGGGCTTCCTTGTATTTTTTCTGGGTCAGGCGGATTTCCGCGAGGCCAGAGAAGCCGTAGTCGGCGTATTCTGAGGAGCGATGGTGCTCCATAATGTATTGGAAATAACCTTCGGAGTTCTTGGTCTCGCCCTTGGATAGCATGTGGTCGCCAACGATGGCCAAGATGGTCGGGCTGAGTTCCTCGGCCTTGTAGTTGGCGGAGATCTTCTTGAAGTAGAAATCCGACTTAACGGGGTCGCGGAGGAAGGCGGCTAACTGGCCCTTGGCGAAGAAGCCGCGGGCTTGGGCGATGAGGGAATCCTTATTTTCCTCGAGGCGTAGCAGCTTGGTGATTTCGTCCTCGGCGTTAGCCGCGGTGTAGGCATTCGGGTCGACGGCCGCACCCGGCTTCACGCGCTTCACCTTACGAGCGAGCTTTTCGGCCAGGAAGAGGATGAGCTTTTCGGAGCCCTCCTGCTTGCGGTCATTGATGGATTCGGCGACGGCGGTGGAGAGGATGCCGAGGGCTTCGGTCTTGGCGGCGAGGACGCTGGCTTGGCGCGCCTTATCCACGACGTCGAGTTCGGCCGCGAGTTCGGTGGAAAGCGTGGTAATGGCCGCCTTGGCGGCGGCGACTTCGGCAGGCTTGCCGTCGGACTTCAAAAGGTCATCGGCCTTCTTACGGGCCGCGGCGAGTTGGGCGCTGAAGCGCTTCTGCACGGCTTCAGCCTGCTGGGCGAACTCGGGTTTGTCCCCCATGCGTTCGGTAGCCTTGATGACTTCGTAGAGGTAGTTCAGTGACTTCGGGTCAGCATGGTCCCAGTCGTAGACTTCTTTATAAAGGTCACGCATGCGGGCGTGTTCGCCGCGTCCAGGGAGGAGCTTACCGAGTTCGCGGAGGACGAAGTCCAAGGCATTGGCGTTCGTCCGGCCGGAGCGGGCGGCCGCGATGTAGGCATCAATCGCCTTGACGGTTTGGGTTTCCTTTTCCTTCTCCAGGCGCTCCTTCTCGGCCTTGTACTTGGCCTTCAGGGCGGGCTCGGCGTTGGTGCGAAGGTTCTTGTCGGCCGTCGAAATATCTTTGTCCAACTCCGTCGCGATACGGATGGCCGCGTCACCGATGAGCGTGTGGACCTCGGGGACCTGATTGACGACGCTTTCGACCTTGCTGACAGCGTAATCGCGTAGCCACTCATTGCAGAGGGCGATGGTGGCGGGGATTTCGGGCGGGTTGACGCCGAACTTGACGATGGCTTGGCGGTAGCGGACGTCGGCGAGGTACTCACCCTTCGGGTAAGCCTTCTGGTATTCGTCAAAGCCGAGCTTGGTTTCCTTGAACTTGCCTTGATAGAACCAGCACAGGGCGTTCATGTACATTGCCTGTTCCCTCGCAAAGGAGCGCTGGTACTTCTTAAGGAACTCGTCGAGGGTGATGCGAGCCTTGTCCCAATCGACGTGGGAAAAGTGGCAGCAGGCGATACGGAAGTCGATTTCCTCCAGCGTGGCTGGATCGATTTTCTTCACGTTGGCCTTAGCCCAATTGTAGTGGCCGATAGCTTCTTCGAATTCTTCGCGGTCTTGGGAAATCGACCCAAGGATGACGGCCACCATGGAGACCTCTTCGGCGTCCGGGTACTTAGCCAGGAACTCCTTGCACTTCGCCTGGGCCTCGCTGTTGCGGCCGATTTCGCGGAGGGCGAGGATGTAGTAGTAGTAAGCGCCCGAGACCTTGGAGAAGTTTGGGTTGTTTTCGAAGATATCACGGAAGGCCACGAAGGCTTCCCATGGGCGCTTGAGCTCGAGGAGGCAGAGGCCGATGCGGTAAGATATGAAAGCGTCGTAATCGGTGTTCTTTTCGAATTCGCTCTGGATGGTCTTGAAGCTTTCCAGCTCAGCCCGGGCCTTCTCGATCTTCTCGGTGGCCTCCGGTGTCGGCTTGGGATTGTCCTTCACGATTTTGTCTAGGTCCACCTGCTTCATCTCAACAGCCTTAGTGACCGAACGGTTGACGGTGGCGCGACGGAGAGCGCCCTGGTAGCTGGCGAGCGCTTGGCGATAGAGTTCTTCCTTGGGCTTCTGCTCGGTGGCACTTTCGCCGGCTTCGAAGCGGGCGTCGCCGATCTCGATACGCTGGAAGTTCGAGCGAACAATCTCCGCAGGCGAGCCCGTGCTCTTAGCGTCGATTTCAGCCTTAAGTTGTTCGGCTTCCTTGACGAGCCCGAGCTTGGTGTAGACCTCGACCAAGCGCATGCCGCCTTCGCGGGCTTCCGGCGTGCCGAGGCCGCCGCCAGTGACTTGCTTCAGTAGGCCGACGGCTTGGCCGAGGGCTTGCTTTTTCTCCTCCTCCGAGCCGCTCTTCGATTTTTCTTCGACGATACGGGCGGATAGGGTGTAAGCGTTCACGCGGTCCTTGGGCTGCACTAGTGGATTGGTGCGGAGCATCTTGAGTAGGTCGAGGGCTGGATCCCACTTGGACTGGTTGGCGTAGACTTCGACGAGCGTTAGCTGCGCGACGCCACGCATGTTGTCGTTTTCGTCGATAATCCGGCCCGTGCCTTCGGGGTATTTCGTCAGGAAGGTGTTCAGCTCGGTGTCGGCCTTCACCCAGTCCTTCATCAGGTAATAGGTGCGGGCCCGATGGAAGCAGACGGTCGCCTGCATGGCTGGACCCATGTTCGCGACTTTCTTTTCCAGGTCTTCGAGGTTCTTCAGCGCGGCGGGGAACTGCTTCTTGTCGATCTCCCCCATCGTCTTGTTGTACTGCGCGGTCAAGGGGTCCTCTTGGACTTTGGCCGCGGCGGGGGCACCTTGGGCACGCAGGCTGGTGGTCGCTGGGATGACAGCGATAAGGACGGCAAGGATGGCAGCTTTGGCCAACTTGTAGGTGCGAGACTCTTGGGTAACCATCGGAGATTAGGGGAGGTGGGGAGGCCTCAGTGGGGGGAAGCCTTAAAATAGCCCTTCGGGGTGGATACTGCCAAGCACTATCCCGTGATTTTGTTCCCACTGTCAGGTCGGAATGTCTCCGTCACGGAGATGATATTAAGTACTCAGCGGTTAGGCTTCAGGGCGCTGCCGAGCAGGGTCTCGAAATGGGGCTCTTGGACCTCCTTCGCGACGACCCTCACTTCGGAGTGCGTAAAGCCCGCTTCCTCGATCCAGTCGTGCAGGTCGTTTTCCTTAAAGCCCAGCCAGCGGTCGGCGTAGAGCTCGCGCGCCTTCTCAAAACGGTGGGCCCGGAGGTCCAAAATGAGCAGGCGCCCGCCCGGCTTCAGGATACGAAAGGCCTCCGAAAGGGCCTTTCGCGGATTTTCCGCATGGTGGAGGGCCTGGCTGAGGAGGGCGAGGTCGACACTGCGGTCCTTCAGCGGGACTTTTTCAATATCTCCAAGGACGTAGTCCACATTCTTAAGTTCTTCTTTATCAGCAAGTTCTCTTCCAAGTTCGACCATTTTGGGGGAGTTATCTACGCAATGGACGAATTCGGCCTGCCGGGCCAGGAGGCGGGAAACCGTGCCGTCGCCAGCACCGAGGTCAGCGATGCGTACTTTAGGAGCCAAGAGCAGGAGCATTTGGCCAATCGACTCCCAGGAGCGACCGGGGCAGTAGTTCCGGCCGAGTCGGTCGGCCACGAGGTTGAAGTGTTGCTCCGACTTGCGGCGCCGCTTTTCGGCGAGCCGCTTGAAAGCACGCTGGTCGGCCAAGGTCGTGGCGTCCTTGGCGGTCGCCGCCAGCGCAGCCTCAAGGATCTGGCTCACGCCGCTCGGTAGGTTTGGTGCCAGGGAATAGTAAGAGTGTTTCCCGTCGCGGCGGTCCTCGGCCAGGCCGGCCTTACGGAGCAACGACAGGTGCGTCGAGATACGCGATTGGCGCATGCCGAGGATTTCTTGCAGTTCGCCGACGGAGAGTTCGCCCCTGGCTAGGAGGAAGAGTATCCGCGCCCTAGTAGGGTCGGCGAGCAGGCGCAGGGATTCCCAAGGGTCGGGCATGGGCTCACCTTGGAGGCCCTTCGCGTCCATGTCAAAAGAGGAAGCCCCGGAAAACCGGGGCTTCGTCGGGTCGCTCGGGCGGGAGCTTACTTCTTTTCCACCCAGCGGCGGATCGAGAGGATTTTCCAGTTCTCGGTCTTGCCGTTGATGTTGGTCGTGAAGGACTCTTCCAACTTGCGGTTGAGGAATTGCTTAGCCAGCGGGGAAACGTAGGCCAAGATGTTCAGCTCGGGCTGGCCGTCCCAGGCGCCGAGGATGTCGTAGGTAATCTCGGTCTTGTCCGAGTCACGCAGGAGCTTGACGGTCGAGCCAATCGAAACGAGCGAGGTGGTGGCTTCAGTGAAATCGGTGACGCGGGCCTTCTTTAGCATCGCATCGAGTTCAGCCCGACGGCCGGAAAGGGTGTCGTGATCCTGCCGGGCCATCTTGTACTCGGAGTTCTCGCGCAAGTCGCCGTGCTCCTTGGCAATCTGGATCGCTTCCTTCACGGCGGGCAACTTGACCTGCACGATGTCGGTGAGTTCGGCTTCGCGGGCTTCCTTGCTCGACTTCGAAACAACCAGTTCTTTTTCGACGTTGGAGTCGTCTTGACGGGACTGGACGAGGCGCTGGACGTGCGGCTCGATCTTGGCGAGGCGTGCGAGGAGCGAGTTCTTCGTCATCTTGTCGAAGCCTTGGTTACGCAACATGATGCGAGCCAGGTCGAAGATGGTTTCACTGTCGGCCTGCTTACCGCCGGCGGGCGCAATGATATCAGAGATGAGGGCCTTGTCCTTGATGAGCTCGTTGGCCAGCGGGATGCGGGCGGTCGAATTCGATTCGAGGGCTTCGGTGTCGATGCTCGCGAGGATTGAGCCGAGGAAGCTCGGGACGATCAGCGGGGCAACGATTTCAGAGTACTTCTTGGAGTCGCGGTTCTTGATGACCCAGATGATGACCGGGGGACGGAGTTCGCGGGTTTCGAGCCACTGCGCAAAGCGCTGGCCAACGTGGGCGCTAAGGCCTGCGTCACAGAGGTAGGAGATACACTCCGATACAAGCTTGGCGGAGCCGCTCTTGGTGCCACCGATGTCGCGGTTGCGGAGGAGGTCGAAAGCCCGGTCAGACCAGTTGTCGCCGTGATGCGCCCGGACGAGGTCGAGGAGGCTGCGAATTTTCTCGGTCGTGTGCGGAATGCTCAGGGCCACATTAGCGAGGTCGTTCTCGTCGCAGAGGGCAATGATGTCCGAGGCCGTGGGGCTGAAGGTTTCGACGGTTTCAACCGCGGTGCGGAAGAACTTGTCGCGGTTCCAGATGGCACAGAGTACCTTCGGGAGGTTAGCCGAGCGACGTAAGCCCGTCAGGCCAGCGACGGCCTTGGCGAGGTCGCTCGAAACTTTTGCGAGGTTGGCTTCGGTGGCGGCCGTACGGGTCTCGGCGGAAGAGCTCTCGGCGAGTTCTTCGAGGAGGCCCAACTTGCGCTCGAAATTCGGTGCGAGTTCGTACTGCGCAAAGAGGTCTTCACCGAGGTCGACCGGGGCTTCGAGGAGGGCGTAGTTACCACCCTTGCGCTCAGGGATGAGGATGGCGCGGTCCTTGCGGAGCGCGGCGCGACCCTTGGTCCACCAGGCCTTGAAGGCGGCGGCGCGATCCTTGCCCGAGGCGAGGGAGGCGAAGTGGACGCGCTCGAGGTTGGCTTCGAGGGCGTAAGAGGAACATTCGCCCGTCGGGAGCTCGGCGAGGAGCGCCTTAACGAGACCAGCGGGGTCGTCGGAGACGAGGACCGCTACCTTGGCCTTGCCTTCATCGGAATAGGCTTGGGCAATAAGGGAGCTAGGCTCGATGATCTCGATCTTCCCGGAGAAGAAAGCGGCATCCATGGCATGGCCTTTCTTGGCCTGTTCAGGGAAGTCGACGGTGAAGCGGTTGGTCGCAGCGTCGAAGGCACGGATAATACCGATACCCCAAGCTTGGTGGAGGCAGAATCCGGTCTGTCCTTCGGATACCTTGGTCTTGGTATTCTCCAGAGCGTTGATTTTTCCACCTTGTGGGTTGGGGGCCTTGTTGCTCATTGCAAAAAGTGGTTTTGGGCATAACAAATCGCAGTTGCAAGCAGGAAGGCGGGTCCGCCTCGGACCCCGCACGATTGCCAGCCACGCCGCCGCGCTAAACTATGGCTTTTAAGCCCGAAAAACCCTCCATCCATGGAGAGACGCCCGATAGCCTCGGTGCGCGCCTCGCCGAGGCCGGCCACCCCCGCTACCGGGCCGGTCAGGTCTTTGCCTGGCTCTACCCCAAGCGGGCTGAAAGCGCCGAGGTGATGACTAACCTTCCATCAGACTTAAGGTCTTGGCTGGCAGATAATTACGACTTTAATAGTGCGGAGGTTTTAGGCAAGAAAACGGCCTCGGACGTCACCCAGAAGCTCCTGCAACGCCTCCGTGATGGGTCCCTCATTGAGACCGTCATCATCCGGGCCCCGATGGAAGGCGTGGGGCAGGATAAGTCCCGCCGGACGATTTGTATCTCGACCCAGGTGGGTTGCGCCTATGGCTGCAAGTTTTGCGCCTCCGGGCTCGAGGGCTGGAAGCGCGACCTGTCCGTGGGCGAAATCGTCTCCCAACTGGTCCAGGTCTGCCGCATCGAGGACCAAACCGACCCGACCCGGGCGGCCGAGGGGTTGGCCTCTTTTGATAATATCGTGGTCATGGGCATGGGCGAGCCGCTCGCCAACTACGATAACCTGCTGGCTGCCCTTAAGACGGTGAACGCAGCCTGGGGCTTCGGCTTTGGCGCTCGTCGCGTCACGATCTCCACTTCCGGGGTCGTCCCTAAGATCCTTAAACTGGCCGAGGAGGATCTCGGTTTCCGTCTCGCCATCAGCCTCCACGGTGCGACCAACGAGGTGCGCGAACAAATCATGCCGGTGAACCGCAAGTACCCACTCGAGCAGCTCATCCCTGCGGCGAAGATCTTCGCCCGTACGCACGGGCGCATGCTCACTCTGGAGTTCATCCTCATCGAGGACATCAACGATTCTCTCGATCAAGCGCGTAAGCTCGCCGCCATCGCCCGCGATTTGCACGCGCACGTGAACCTCATCCCTTATAACACGGTGGAGGGCTTGCCATGGGTGCGGCCGTCCATCACCCGTCAGGATCGTTTTGTGAAAGAGCTCCGTGCGTTGGGCGTCACCGCCACGTTACGCCGCGAGAAGGGCCACGATATCGATGCGGCCTGCGGGCAACTCCGTCTACAGAAAGAGAAGACGTTGGGTGCCGACCCTTCACCGCCGGCGGCGGCTTAAGCCGTCAGCCCAGCGACGAAAGCTTTCCGGTCCGGCGCCTTGAAGAACGCCGTACCGGCCACGAGCGTATCTGCCCCAGCCTCCCGGCAACGAAGGCCCGTCTCGGTGTTCACGCCACCGTCCACTTCCAGGCGGAAGTCGAGGCCGCGCGCCCGTCGTTCGGCCGCGAGGAAGCGGATGCTGTCGAGGACTGCCGGGATGAAGGCCTGTCCGCCGAAGCCTGGAAAGACAGTCATGCAGAGGACGAGGTCCACCGCGTCAAGGTAAGGTAAGAGCCGGCGGGGATCGCCATCAGGGTTCATCGCGATACCCGCCTTGAGTCCGGCGGCTTTAATCGCCGCCAGCGTCTGGCCCATGTCGTGCTCAGCTTCGATATGCACGGTGAGTCGCTCGGCGCCCGCTTGCGCAAACGCAGCGACAAAGCGGTCCGGATGCGTGAGCATCAGGTGGACATCAAAATGGAGTTTCGTGAGGGGACGGAGAGCGGCGACGACCTGCGGGCCAAAACTAATGTTGGGCACGAAATGCCCATCCATGATGTCGAGGTGCACCCACGTCAGCCCAGCCTCTTCGATCGTGCGGATACCAGCGATGAATTCGCCGTGGTTGGCGGCGAGAAGCGAAGGGGCTACGACCGGGGTGGGCATATTACCAAGCGGTGGTAGCGGCTTCGCGAATCTGCGACGACAGGTCACTCAGCAGTCCTGGAGCGAGGCTGCGTTCCTCGGAAGCAGAATCCCCCGTGAGTTGGAGCGTTGCCACCGAGCTGAATTCACGGTCCTTAAAGAGGAGTTTCTGGCCACCATCGGTGGTGAGCGTGCAGCGCGCTACCATCGTCACGCGGTAGCTCGAATAGCTGTAGGCATCGGTCGACTTAGTCGTCAGGCCGACCCGGCGGTAGGCGATGACTTCGACGTCGAGTTTGGCGCCGCCCGGGCCGACTTTGATCCGGGGATCCCGGCCGAGGTCTTCCACGAGCTTTTCCTGAAAGATGGCCTGGAGCCCTGGGCGGGCCGTGGCATTACGAATCGGCAGCACCTCGATCCGCGAGAAGGCCGGCTTCGGCCCACCGAGTTGGTAGGCGGAACAACCCGCGAGAAGCGCGGCGGCGAGAAGAGGAAGGAAGCGCATCAGCGGCGTTCCGGTTCGGTGGTGGACTTCGGTGCTCCCTTGCCGAAGCCGAGAACATCGAGTTCCTCGCCGACGACCGTCGGTTTGGGATCTGCGGTCGTCCGCGGACGCGGGTAGACACCGAGAAGGCGGTCGGCGACGGACTTCGGCGGCGTGGGGTTCGCTTGGATCTCGGCGAGCAATCCTTCCGCTTCTTTGGCGGCTTCTGATTCAGGCGCGAGGTTGCGGCAAGCATTGGCCATCAGCTTGGCGGCTTCCGGGTTATTGCGCTTGAACCAATAGAATTTTCCGAGGTTAAGGCGGGCGCGGGCGGCCCGGTCGCGGAGCAACTTGATTTGTTCAGGGGACTGTTGGGCGCGCGGGTTCCCGGGGAACTGGTCCGCCAGCGTGCGCCAGTGGTCGGCCGATTCTAGCGTAGTGGCTTGGTCGAAGTCTGGTCCCATCGAGTCGGCACCGCGCAGTTTGGCGAGGCGCTCGAGCGCTTCGGGGGCATGTTTCGAGGTGGCGTAATCGCTCACGATGCGCTCCAGCATCTCGCTGTAGATTTCCTTGCGGTCTTCGCGCTCGGCGAGCCGGGCGGCATGGATGAGGCTCTCTTCGGCGATTACCCCGACAGGCGCGACTTTCAGAATCTTATCGTAGATGCTCAACGCGTGCAGGGGGTCTTTAAACCAAGGGAACCAACCCCCAAGGTAGCGACGTTCGCCGCGATCGTATTGGCCGGCCAAGTCGAAGGCGAGCTGGACGGCTTGGCCAAAACCAGCAAAGTTCGAGTGCGTCTTAAAGATAACATCGAGGTCGGCCTCCGCGTCATCGAATTGGCCACTCTGGGTGTAGAGGCGCGCGCGGCCAAGGAGGGCAATCGCTCCCACATCGGTGCCGGCTTCTTTCTCAATCAGCTTGTTCCAAATTGCTAAGGCGGCGCGGTCTTCGCGCATAATCGATAAGTTCTCGGCTCGGTCGATAGTCTTAAGGACTTCGTCCGTGCGGCTATCCGGAATAATGCCGGAAGACGTGCCGGGCTTCACGCGCCAGCCGCCGTCTTGATGGATGAGTTCGGCTGAGACCGAAAGGCTCAGTACGCAGCAGGCTGCGAGAAAGGTTTTAACGACGAGGTTCATGCCAGCGGAGAAGGGTTGCGCCCCAGGTGAGGCCGGAGCCGAACGCGACGAGCAGGACGAGGTCGCCGTGCTTGATTTTGCCGTTCCGCCAAGCCTCTTCGAGGGCGAGCGGAATCGAGGCGGCGGAGGTGTTGCCGTAGCGTTCGAGGTTTGAGGGGAAGCGATCCAGGCCCACGTTTAGTTGGCTGGCGACGGCTTCGAGGATGCGGTAATTGGCTTGGTGGGGGATAAACCAAGCGACTTCGTCGGAGCTCACGCCGCACTGCGCGAGGACGCGCTGGCAGGATTCCGACATCACGCGGACGGCGAGTTTAAAGACTTCCTTGCCGTTCATCCGGAGGCAGTGCTCGCGGGCGGCCATAGTTTCGGGGGTGGCTGGCTTGGCGGAGCCACCAGCGACGCAGTGGATGAGCTCAGCGTTAACCCCGTCTGATCCCAGAAGGTTACCGAGGATGCCGACGCCTGGGACGTCGGTGGTTTCGATGATAGCGGCCCCCGCCCCATCGCCGAAGAGGACGCACGTGGTGCGATCCTGCCAGTCCATGACGGTAGAAAGTTTTTCGGTGCCGACGACCAGAGCCCGACGATACCGTCCGGAACGGAGCATGTCGGTGCCCACTTGGAGGGCGAAGACGAAGCCCGAGCATGCAGCCGAGACGTCGAAGGCGGGGATGTCGCGCCGGAGGCCTAACTTAGCTTGCAGTAAGCAAGCCGTCGAAGGGAAGGGCACGTCGGGCGTCATCGTCGCTACAATCAGTAGGTCGATGTCGGCGGGATTGAGCCCGGCATTCTGCATGGCCTGCGCGGCGGCCTTGGCACCCATGTCCGAGGGATTTTCGTCCGGTCCAGCGATGCGGCGCTCAGAAATACCCGAGCGTGTCTTGATCCACTCGTCGTTAGTGTCGACGAGCTTGGAAAGGTCGTCGTTGGTCAACTTCCGCTCAGGGGCGTGGACTCCGACGGAGCGGATGAAGACTGATAGCGCGGCAGTGCTCATCAAGGTCTGTGAGAAAACACCCGCTAGGGCGGGAAGGGAACACTAAAACCTTAGACAACCTCGGGGTTGGCCAAAATCACCGCATTTGCCTCGGCTAAACCTGCCTGCATCCGGTGGCCGGTACCATGGCCGAGGGCTTCATAGCCTAGGCGGATGGCGCTGGCGATGCCTTGGCGGTTGCTGGAGCCGTGTGCCTTCATAACGAGGCCGCCCAAGCCCAGCAAGGGGGCTCCGCCGTAGCGTTCTGGCTTCAGTTTACCCTTTAACTCACGAAGCAAGGGGAACATCGCAATACCGCCGGCCAAGTAGACGGGGTTGCGCTTCACTTTGCTGCCAATCATGTCACGAACCATGTAGACCAAGCCTTCTAAGGTCTTGAGGATCACATTGCCCGTGAAGCCATCGGTGACAACGACGTCACAGCAGTCGCCAAAGACATCGAAGCCTTCGACGGGTCCGATGTAATTAATCTTATCGCCCATCGCCTTAAGTAAGGTGTGGGTGCGATTGATGCGCGCGCCCCCTTTGCCTTCCTCTGAGCCGACGGAAAGTAGGCCGATACGGGGGCTGGCGATACCGAGAGCGCTTTGCGCGTAAATGGAGCCGAGCACGGCGTTGTGAAGCAGGTGCTCAGGCTTAGCTTCGGGGTTGGCGCCGACGTCGAGCAACACGAAGTGGCCTTCGCGTCGCGGCATGATGGCCGCCAGGGCCGGGCGTTCAGCACCTTCCATGGCGCGAACTTTGATCGTGCCAGCGGCGACCAAGGCCTTGGTGTTGCCAGTCGAAACGACCGCATCGACTTCGCCAGCCTTCAGCATTTCCAAGGCAATCACCATGGAGGAGTCGCGCTTAGACTTGATTACCGTCATCGCCGCGTCGTCGGGATTGACAACGCCAGGCGCGTGTCGGAATTGGATGCGCTTGTGGTTGAGGATTCGATTATCCATCGCCAACAGCTTCAGGTTATCCTCATGGCCGACCAAGATGAGCATATCCTCTGGTCCGACGATGCCTTCACGAATAGCCAAAGCCGCCCCAGCAACCGCTTCGGCGGGACCGAGGTCACCGCCCATGCAGTCTAAGGCAATCTTATGGCCA
>CAITUF010000044.1 GCA_903895475.1 uncultured Opitutia bacterium
TATTCCTCCCCTTACTCATTTATGTCCACCACACTCCTTGTTATCCGCGACGGCTGGGGCGAAAACCACAACGCCAAGCACGATCAGTTTAATGCCATCAAGGTCGCCCATATCCCGGTTTCGCGTAGCCTGACCGCGAAGTGGCCTCGCACCGAAATCATGGCCCACGGGCTCGATGTCGGCCTGCCAGTCGGCATCATGGGTAACTCCGAGGTCGGCCACCAAAACATCGGTGCCGGTCGCATCGTCGACCAAGAGATCGTCCGTATCGATAAGGGCCTCACCGATCCCGCCGCCATGCGCCAGATCAAGGCCTTCCGCGGCCTCGTCGAAAACGTCAAGGCCACCGGTGGCGCGGTCCACCTCATGGGCCTCTGCTCCGAAGCCGGCGTCCACTCCACCCTACCCCACCTCTACGCGCTCATTCGTCTACTCAAGGAAGAGGGTCTGACTAAGGTCTACGTCCACGCTTTCATGGATGGTCGCGATAGCCCGCCCACTTCGGGCCTCGGCTACCTGAAGCAGCTCGAAGCGGAACTCGTCAAAATCGGCGTGGGCAAGGTCGCCAGCGTCGCCGGGCGTTTCTGGGCCATGGATCGCGATAACCGCTGGGAACGCGTCAAGACCGCCTACGATGCGCTCACCGGAGCCCCCGCCCCCGAAGCGACTTCAGCCGCTGCCGCCGTGCAGGCTTATTACGATAACCCGACCGACGCCAATACGACGGGTGACGAGTTCGTCCCGGCAACCCGCATCCAGGGGACAGCGTTCTTTCAAGACGGTGATTCGGTGCTATTCTTTAACTTCCGCGGCGACCGTCCGCGCGAAATCACCCGTGCCTTCACTGACCCTGAATTCAAGGGGTTCCCTCGAGCCAAGTTGCTCAAGCTTTTCTCCGCGACGCTCACGAACTACGAAAAAGGCCTCTGCCCGAACGTAGTCTTCGATAAGCCCGCTAAGATGGTGAACATCCTCGGCGAATGGGTCGCCAAACAGGGCCTCAAGCAGTACCGCACGGCTGAGACCGAAAAATTCCCGCACGTGACGTTCTTCTTTAACGACTACCGTGAAGAGGCCTTCACCGGCGAAGAGCGCGGCATGGCCCAGAGTCCGAAGGAAGTTTCAACCTATAACCAGAAGCCCGAGATGTCCGCCGCCCACGTGACGGAGATGGCCAAGGCCGCCATCCTCTCTGGCCAGTACGGACTCGTCGTCGTCAATTACGCCAACCCTGACATGGTCGGCCACACGGGCGACCTCGCCGCCGTCTGCAAGGCCTGTGAAGCCGTCGACGCCGGCCTCGGCACCCTCCTCGCCGCCATCGACCAAGTCGGCGGTAAAGCCCTCGTCACGGCCGACCACGGCAACGCCGACCAGATGTGGGAGCCGGAAGAAAACTGCGCCCACACGCGCCACACCCTCAGCCCCGTCGAAGTCATCCTCTACGGAAAGGGTTGCGAAAACTTCAAGACACGCCCCACCGGCCGCCTCGCCGACATCGCCCCCACCATCCTGCAGCTCATGGGCCTCCCCCAGCCGCCGGAAATGACGGGCGAATCGCTGATCGTCGGCTAAGGCAGGGACAGCACCACGTGCTGTCCTAATTGTATTTGGTAGGGTTGGCACTGCGTGCCAACCTAGCCGCATCGATTCCCCTAGGATAGCACGCAGTGCTATCCCTACCTGTATCAACCTTTGCACCTGTGCACTGTCTCCCTACACCACGCCCCTACCTTTCCCCTATACTCCATACTCCAGCCAACCAGTCCCCTGCATTGGCTCTTCTGTACTCTGTACTCGATTCAGCACTCTATCCTCTGATTTCAATTCACCTTGTCCCCTCGCGGCCTTCA
>CAITUF010000045.1 GCA_903895475.1 uncultured Opitutia bacterium
ATACTCCAGCCAACCAGTCCCCTTTACCTCCGTACACTGTAATCCGTACTCCCTAGGTCAGCACGCCGTGCTGACCCTACCCGAGGCAAGATCCCCTCGCAAGATTCCCTCGCGGCCTACGGCCGCGTTCACTTCTTCGCGGGGGCGGGTGGGCGGAGTTCGTCGGCGGACCAAGCAACGTGCGTGCCGAATTGATCGCGGAGGGCTTTCACAAACTTAGTGTCAATCGGCGTGGCGGTGTGTTCCCATTCGCGGCGGACATAGGTCACGACAGCGGCGAGGTCCTCGTCGTTGAGCTGCGCCATCGGCGGCATGCTCAGGTCCCACGTCCGGTTGCCAACCTTCACCGGGCCGCCGAGTCCGTTCATGATAATGAGTGCCACGATGTCGGGCTTGCCGAGGACCCACTCACTGTCAACGAGCGGCGGCGCCAAGCCATCCAGGCCATAACCATGCGGCTGGTGGCACCCCGCACACAGGCCGTTATAAATCGTCCGGCCACGCTCAAAGGAAGCGACTTGAGCTGAAGTTAAAGGCGCGACCACGGGAGGCTTCGGCGCACCGGCTTTGCCGACCCACATCACCCGTTCATTCAAGCCCTTGAGAGCGGCCGCACCCTCTTTGTCGGTGAGAGTAGTCGTGAGCTTGGCCATCGCCGCCGGCGCGGCCGGCAACCAAAGCAACTTAGTGACCTTGCTCGCGGCGGTGCCTTTGGTCGGCTTAGCTTTCGAATCGCGCCCCCCGCGATCAAGGCCACGGACCACCGCCAAGCGCATGGCCGGATTGTCCACCGCGGCAGCGAGGTTCAACATGTCCTCCAACGGGCCGACCTTGCCGGACTGCGATACCAGCGTGGCGAGGGCTTCCACGATGTAGCTGGCCCCAGCGGCGTTCACCTTCGTCGCCTGGGCGGCAACGAGCTTAGCAATGACGGTTTCCTTGCCACGCATGCCGGTGAGGGCGCCTTCGCGGACCAAGGCATTTTGGCCATGAGCCACGAGTAACTTAGCCAAAGCCACATCCGCTTCGGGCGAAGCAACGGCGCCCAGCCGAATGGCGAGGTGCGCCTGCACGATGACTTCCTGCTCGCCCGTCAGGGCAATCAGGTCCGGCAAGAGATCCGGCGTCGCAAGCCGGACCCCGGCGGCACGGACCTGGGAATCGGCATCCTTGATCGCTGTGCGTAAGCTGTCGGCGTCGAGCGCGTTCAAGCCCTCCAACGTCCAGAGCGCGTGGAGCCGAGCCAAAGCCTGCGTAGCACCGGGCGTCTTCAGTACTTGGCGTAAGGCCGGGACCGCGGCGGTATCGCCCGACTCGACCAGCAGGCGTTGGGCGGTATCGCGCACCCAACCCGAAGGATGACGGAGTAGCTCCACGCGCGCAGCCGTGCCCGCGGGCACTTTCACCGCAGCGACCTGCGTCGCCTTCTCTGGGACAATGCGCCAGATCCGGCCGTGGTTCACCGGCTGCTCGAGTTTACGGTCCTTGATGTTCGCGATGAGGTAGTGTGTCAGGAAGCCCTGGTGCTGGATAATCCCGCGATACATATCGACGATGTAGATCGCCCCATCGGGCCCGTTGACGACCTGCACGGGGCGGAAGCGTTCATCGGTCGAAGCCAGAAATTCCTGACCGGGTACGGCCGCCTCCCCCGTCACGACGCCGTCCTTCTCCGTGAGCACGATACGCTTCACGACGTTGGCAGCGGGCTCAGGGATGAAGGCATTACCGCGGAAAGCCGGGCCAAAGAGATCACCCCGATAAACGAGCGCGCCGCACGTCGCGGTGGCTTTCGCCAGCGTGCCGTCGGGGCGTAAGGTGCTCGCATCGTAACCCCGGTTCACACCAGGCGTCGGATGGATTGGAAAGACCGCCTGATTAGTGACGACGCGGCTATTGATACTCGTTACATCGCGCAGGAGTGGATTGCGCGCAAACGCACCAGCCGGGAGGAGATCCGTGCGGAGGAGGTCGGAATTGTAATTGTAATACAGCCGACCCACATCGTCCTGGCAGAGGCCATACTGCCCACGGCCCAAGCCAGCCCCGCGTTGCCAAGTGCCGGC
>CAITUF010000046.1 GCA_903895475.1 uncultured Opitutia bacterium
CGCTCAACGTCGCGAAGGTCACGCTCGGCTGAGATGCCCAACGCGTTCGTCACCTTCCTCGCCACCGGCGTACTCGGAATCGTCGCGGCGATGGTCTGGCTCTATTTCCGTCGTCCAACGGCCCGACGAGCCGCCCCACGTCGACGCAAGGCCGCGCGGGCCGACCAAATACCGACCGCTCCCAGCGGTTCGACCGACCTTGAACGGCTCGCATGGATTGTCGGCAAGATGACGGGCACGCCGCCGCGCCAAGTACCACTCGACGCCCCACTCACCGTGGTACTGGCCAAGGTCGCCCCGACGGAGTTTGCGACCGCCGTAGGCATCGCTTGCCGCACCGCGGTGACCATCGACGAAGCGGCGCTACGCATGAACCTAAAGCAATTCGCGCAATACCTCCGCCACCTTCGTCGCGCGGAGCAAGAGCCCAAGGGAAGAAAGCGCTCGCCCAAGGTCGCCGGCGACCGCATGGCCGGCTGGGAACCGCCGCTCTTGGCCTTAGCCACCGAACTGGGCGTGAAGCCCGAATGGGAAATCGAAAAAGCCCTCGCCCACCTGACGAAGGAATACCTCCGTCAGAACGCCCGCATCCACCTCGCCGCCCGTGCGGCCGACCGGGATGCCGTCCAAGCCCGCCTGGAGCAGATTGGCCGCCTCCGTGAGGCCTTGCGGCCGACGGGCGCTTAAGTCGCTTGCACCAACGGACGTCCCGCCCACGCTCACCGCTTTTCATGCAGGACCTTATCCCCCTCTTTCCCGAAGTCGAAGAAGCCCAGTGGGCGAAGCTCATCGAGATGGCGGCGCTCCACCGCGAGTGGAACGAGAAGATCAACCTCGTTTCCCGCAAGGACATCGAGCACCTCGAACGCCACCACTACGCACCCTGCATCGCGGCGGTGAAGTGCCTTAAACTTATGGTCGGCGCGCGCGTCATCGACGTCGGCACCGGCGGCGGCTTCCCAGGCCTCATCCTTGCGGTCCTTTATCCCAAGGCCGATTTCACGCTCGTCGATTCCGTCGGCAAGAAGGTCATGGTCGTCGAAGATATCGTGAAGCGCCTCAAGCTGAAGAACGTCCAAGTCCTCAACGCCCGCGCCGAGACGCTCACCCATGAGCACGACTTCATTACGGGCCGGGCCGTCTCCGACCTCCGCCTCTTTGTCCACCAGACTAAGCAGCTCATCCGCCACGGCTTGAAGCACTCCCTACCCAACGGCATTCTTTATTGGCAGGGCGGCGATCCCGTCGAAGAAAAGACCAAGGCCGGCATCGCCCCCCATTTCAGCTTGGAACTTCGCCCCCTGCTTTGGAACGACGAGAAGTTTGAAGGCAAGCGGATCGTCCTCTACCGCGCTCAGGACCTGCCGCGCTGCAAGAAGCCCGACCTGCCGACGGCCTAAACGGCGATTATGACCCGCCCGTGCCTTGACCAAAGGCCACGAAGTCGCACGTTAGGAGCGATGTCCCTTCAGAGACTCCCTTTGAACCCAGCGGGCGAGCGCCTTGAGGCCCTCCTGCGTCAACGCATCGTCTTTCTCGACGGCGCGATGGGGACCATGATTCAGCAACTCAAGCTGCAGGAACCGGACTACCGCGGCACGCGCTTCGCCGACCACCCCGGTCAGCTCAAGGGTAATAACGACCTCCTCGTCATCACCAAGCCCGAGGTCGTCCGCGACATCCACCGCGCCTACCTCGAGTCCGGGGCCGATATCCTCGAGACGAACACCTTCAACGGAACCTCGATCGCCCTCGCCGACTACGAGATGGGCCACCTCGTCCGCGAGCTCAACACGGCCGCCGTGCAAGTCGCCCGCCAAGCGGTGGATGCCTTCAAGGCCGCCCATCCCGGCAAAGATGCTTTCGTCGCTGGTGCCATCGGCCCCACGAACAAGACGCTCTCGATGTCCCGCGACGTCAACGATTCCGCTAAGCGCGACGTGACGTTTGTCCAGGTGCGCGACGCCTACCGCGAACAGGTCGATGCACTCATCGACGCCGGCGCGGACCTCCTGCTCTGTGAAACGGTCTTCGATACGCTCGTCCTCAAGGCCGCCCTCTTCGCCATCGACGAAGCCTTCGAGGCCCGCGGCTTCCGCCTGCCGTTGATGATCTCGGGCACGATCACCGACGCCTCTGGCCGCACACTCACGGGCCAGACGACCGAATCCTTCTGGAACTCCGTCCGCCACGCTCAGCCGCTCAGTATCGGCATGAACTGCGCCCTCGGCGGCGAGCAGATGCGCCCGCACATCGCAGAGTTGGCCGGCAAAGCCGACATCTACGTTTCCTGCTACCCGAACGCTGGCTTACCCAACCCGCTGTCACCGACGGGCTTCCCCGAAGGCCCAGAAGACACCGCCGCCATCCTTGAGACCTTTGCTC
>CAITUF010000047.1 GCA_903895475.1 uncultured Opitutia bacterium
CGTTGCCAATCGCGAGCTGGCCGAATGGTTCGAGTTGTCCGTCGCTGCTCACCCAGCCACCCCGCAGGGTATCGCCAACCTCGTCGCCAACGATCTTTTACGCGACCTTTCCGCTGCTTCCGGAGTAACGACAAGCTTCGAAGAAGCCGCCCCGGCTCCAGTCTCCCTCGCATCCTGTCCAATTAAGCCCGCCCAACTCGCTGGCCTGGTGAAGCTCACTGATGAAGGCGTCATCTCCAAGCAGCAAGCCAAGGAGGTCTTCGCTGAGATGTTTAAGTCCGGCCAAGACGCCGCCGCCATCGTCGACGCCAAGGGTCTCCGTCAGAATAGCGACACGGGTGAGCTGGAGAAGATTGTCCAAGAGGTCATCGCCGATCCGGCCGTGGCTAAGTCCATCGCCGAATACCGCGCCGGCAATGAGAAGGCCATTAATGCGCTGAAGGGTCCCATCATGAAGCGTACGCAGGGCAAGGCGAACCCCGGTCTGATCGATCAGTTGCTGCGGAAGGCTCTCGGATGAGCGAATCCCTCGCTGCGGAGTCGCCTTGGGCCGCTGGCCTCAAGGCTGCTCGTGATAATCTCATCCCCTCGTTACTCATTCTTGCGGCGGCCGCTGGCTTAGTGGTGTGCTATTACCAGGTCCCCTCGGTTAAGGTCTGGCTCGATGTGGTGGGTAAAATCAACGCCGATAACCCGACGCTCTTCGCGATGCTCTGCACGGGCGTGACGGCGGGGTTTATTCCGTGGTGTTTCCGGATGGCTTTCCCGAGCCTGCGTCCCGCTCGTCCGGGGCTCGACCTGCTGCACAGCTTTGTGTGGTGGATGACGATGGGGGTTTTGGTTAGCTATTTCTACGCGTTTCAGGGTTGGTGTTTCGGCACCGAGCCGTCCGTGCGAGTGGTCCTGCTTAAGGTGCTTGTTGACCAGTCCTTTTTCACGGTGCTCTGCGGGGCGCCCTTCAACGCGATCTCTCACCTCTGGAAGGATTCCAACTGGGATACCGCGAAGCTACGTGCGTCCATGGGCCCAGGCTGGTATCGGCGTTTGGTCCTACCGAACTTACTCCCGAACTTCTTGGTTTGGTTGCCCGGCAACGTGATCTTTTACAGCATGCCGACCGAACTGCAGCTCCCCGTCGCCAATTGCATCGGTTGCTTCTGGGCCCTCATGTGCGTCCGCATCGCCAAGCATTCAGGCGTGAAGAGGTGAAGGAGGGGATGGGGGATAGGGGATGGGGATAGGGTGACAAGGGGTTGTGCTGCGGGCTTCGCCCGCCTACCAACTTTCCGGTTCCCCGTTTCGCTCCCTTTTCACTCTGCATCGGGTAGGGGCGCGACTGCGTCGCGTCCGTTCGCCGCGCAACGTCCGTCCCCCTGCCATCCCTCTGTACTCCGTAATCTGTACTCCGTAATCTCATTTCACTTTTGCACCTTTGCACTGTATCTTTATTCCTCCTAACTCCCTCTCCCGATGCTCCGCCTCGCCTGCCTCTTCCCTCTGCTGACCTTCGCCGCCATTCCCGTCGCGGAATTCCGGGGCTCGGACACGCAGGCGTCTTTCGCCTTCAGTCAACCCGTGGCCGAGGGGGTCTATGAGGTGACCATCGAATTCGGCGCTTCGGACATCGCTTCGGTGACGACGGTGAAGGCTGAGGCGCGTCGTTTGCTGGCGCTCAACGTCGCCGTGCCGCGAGGTCGGCCGGTGACGCAGCGCTTCTTGGTCGATGTGCGTCGTCCGGAATACGCCGGCGGCCGCGTGGCCCTCAAATCACGGGAGTCCGGCAACCCCACTTGGGATCAGCGGTTATCGCTCGAATTCCTCGGCGCGACCGCCCGCGCCACGATCGTGTCGATCAATCCCGCCCCGGCGACGACGGTCCGCATCTTCCTCGCCGGCGATTCGACGATGACCGACCAAGCGAACGAGCCCTACGTTGGCTGGGGCCAAGCGTTCCCGCTCTTCATCGGTGAACGGGCGGTGGTCGCTAATCATGCGGAGTCCGGTCGCGCCCTGCGTTCATTCCAAGGCGAGCACCGGCTCGACAAGATCCTCGCCCAACTCCGTAAGGATGACTTCGTGCTCATCCAGTTCGGCCATAACGACCAGAAGGAGAAGGGCGAAGGGGTTGGGGCTTTCACGACCTATGCCAAGCGCCTGCGTGATTACCTCGACGCCATCCAGGCCAAGGGCGGCAAGCCGATCCTGGTCACCGCCGTCGCCCGTCGTCGTTTTGATGATAAGGGTCAAGTGACCGAGTCGCTGGGCGACTTCCCCGAAGCGGTCCGCCGCGTGGCTAAGGAGCGTTCGGTTCCCTTGATCGACCTCAACGCCTCCTCCAAGCAGGTCTACCAAGCCCTCGGGGTCGAAAAGAGCAAACTAGCCCTCCTGCATTACCCGGCCAAGACGTTCCCGGGGCAGACCGACCCGCTTCGTGACGACACGCATTTCAGCGCCTACGGTGCCTATGAGATGGCCCGCTGCGTCATCGAAGGTATCCGTCAAGGGGTCCCCGAGCTGGCGGCCTTCCTGGCCCCGTCCGTGCAGCCGTTCGACCCGACCCACCCCGACGATCCAGCCCAGGTCGCCATTCTGGCCAGCCCGTTCAGCAAGGGCGAACAGCCCGAGGGGAAATGATTCGTTCCAGCACGGCCTCGGCTTGAAACCTGGGCTGGGCTGAGCGAGCCTTCGAGCTGTGCCCGATCTTTTCGGTGAAATCGAACCCGGCGTCGCCGAGGTGGTCCCGTTTGATGGCGGGGCCCGGGCCTACTCGTATTCGGTGCCAGCGGCCCTGAAGGATACTTTACAGGTCGGTCAACTGGTCCGCGTCCCGCTCGGGGGCCGCACGAGTCTCGGCGTGGTTTGGAAATACCCCGCGGAAGCCCCGCCCGCCGCCAAACTACGTAGCATCATTCTGCTCGAGCACGAGCAGCCCGTACTCACGCCCGATGTCTGTAAACTCGCGGAGTGGATGGCCGGCTATTACGGCTGCGGCCTTAACTCGGTTCTCGAGACGGTCCTGCCCGCCGCGGTGCGCAAAGGGGTCCGCCCCGTGCTGCGTCGTCTGCTCACGTTAATCGCCCCGCCCGATGCCGAGGCCCTCGCTAAACTCCGCCGCAAGGCCCCGCGTCAAGCCCAGGTACTCGATTACCTCGCCGCGCAAACAGAACCCGCTGACCGCGCCAAGCTCGTCACGGGGCTCGGCATTTCCCAGCAGGCAGTAGATGGTCTACTCCGCGCTGGCGTGATCAAGGAAGACGCTAGCGTGCTCTGGCGCGTGGCCTACAACGATCCTTTCGCCGAGGCGGAATCAGTCCCCGCCGCCGGCCACACGCTCAATGTGGATCAGCTCGCCGCGGTGGCTTCAGTTTCGGAGAGTTTGGATAACAAAGCGTTCAAGGCCCACTTGCTCCATGGCGTCACGGGCTCAGGCAAGACCGAGGTCTACGTGGCCTTGATTCGTAAGGTCGTCGCCGAAGGCGGCTCCGCTATCTTCCTGGTCCCCGAAGTCGCCTTGACTCCTCAGACGGTCGGGCGACTCCGTTCCCGCCTCACCGACCTCGGCGCCAAGGTCGTGGTTTGGCATAGCCACCTCTCGGCCGGCGAGCGATTTGACGCATGGATGGCGATGTCCCTCGGCCAAGCCCGCGTGGTTGTCGGTGCGCGCTCCG
Organism: uncultured Opitutia bacterium; assembly: GCA_903895475.1. Lineage (GTDB taxonomy): Bacteria > Verrucomicrobiota > Verrucomicrobiia > Opitutales > UBA953 > UBA953. The sequence goes on from CAITUF010000047.1 coordinate 3,669, forward strand.
CCGTCTTCGCGCCACTTCCCAACCTCCGGCTCATCGTGGTCGACGAGGAACATGAGCCTTCCTTTAAGCAGGGCGAGACGCCGATGTACCACGGCCGCGATGTGGCGGTCATGCGCGCTTCCGTCCTCGGCGCCGCTTGCGTGCTGGGTTCGGCGACGCCGTCGCTGGAGACGTGGAAGAACGCCACGGCCGGACGTTACGTGCTCAACTCGATGCCGAAGCGCGTCGATGACCGCCCGATGCCAGCCTTCCGTATCGTCGACATGCGCCGCGAGGTGCTGCACTCAAAGGGGCAGAATGTCCTCTCACGTGAACTGGTCGACGGCATCCACGAACGCCTCCGCAAGGGCGAGCAGACCATCTTATTCCTCAACCGTCGCGGGCACTCGCGTTCGCTCGTCTGCCCGGATTGTGGTGAGGCGGTGCAATGCCCACGCTGTTCGGTGTCGCTAACGCTCCACTCGACCGACCACACCGCTCGTTGCCACCTGTGCGATCACCGTGAGCCCGCCCCCGCGGTCTGCCCGAAGTGTCGCTCGCCGAAGGTCCGCTGGAAGGGCTACGGCACCCAGAAGGTCGAAGAGGTCATCCATCGGATGTTCCCCCGCGCCCGCGTGGCCCGTATCGACGCCGATACCATGGGGAAGAAGGATCTCTTTCGGAAGGTACTCTCAGATTTCCGCGCGGGCCGTTACGATATGCTCCTCGGGACACAGATGATCGCTAAGGGGCTCGATTTTCCACGCGTGACGTTAGTGGGCATCATCGACGCCGACTTATCGCTCCAGCTGCCTGACTTCCGCGCCGCGGAGCGTACGTTTCAACTGCTCACGCAGGTCGCGGGCCGCGCGGGCCGCGGCCAACTCGAGGGGGCCGTGGTGGTGCAGACTTTTCAACCAGCGTCGGATCCGGTGCAGTTTGCTAAGCGTCTCGACTTCCAAGGCTTTGCCGCGGCGGAGCTCGTGAAGCGCTCTGAGTTTGGTTACCCACCCGAGCGTCACCTGATTCGCCACGTCTTCCGTGGGCGTAATGTGGAGAAGGTGAACTTCGTCGCCGACGCCTGGGTCAAGGAACTTGAACGCCTCCATCCTGGTATCGCCGAAATCCGCGGCCCTGCGCCGTGTCCCTTTGAGCGCGTCCAGGATCAACACCGCGTGCACATCTGGTATTTCGTGCATGGTGTAAAATCCTTCCTTGCCGCCGCCTTACCCCTGCGCACGAAAATCCTTGGCGACGACGACGTCATCGACGTCCTCGACGTCGACGCCCAAGATTGCGGCTAAGGGTGGGGCGCGGCGAAGCCGCGCGGAGTTCAGAGTACGGAGTGCTGAATCGAGTGGCTGCCTCGGGTAGGGACAGCACCACATGCTGTAGTAGGCGGATAGCGGTTAGTGTTTGGCGGATAGATAATTCAGAGACGACTCTGGCCGCTTGCAAATATCCCGGTCCCCGGTCCCCCCTTTCACTCTGCCTCGGGTAGGGTTGCCACTGTATCGTGGTAGGGTTGGCACTGCGTGCCAACCTAGCTGCCTCTCGCGGGCTGCGCCCGCGGGTAGGGGCAAGGCTTCGCCTTGCACTCCTAGACAAGGAGGACGCGGCGAAGCCACGTCCCTACCTGTTTACGCCCCGGTTCCACCCGTACTCCGCACTCCGTACTCTGTACTCTGTACTCTGTACTCTGTACTCTATTTTAATCCACCTTTCCACCTTTCCACAGGCCTCCGGCCGATTTGCACCTTTGCACATTTCCGCCCCTACCTGAGA
>CAITUF010000048.1 GCA_903895475.1 uncultured Opitutia bacterium
AAAGCCAAGGGCTTGGCCGTCGTCGCCGGGACGCAGCGCCGTCACGATGCCTCATACTTGAAAAACAAGGCCCTCATCGACGCGGGTGCCATCGGCGCCATTCGCGGTGGGGTGGTACAGTGGAACGGCACCGTACCGTGGGTGCGTCGTCGCGCCGCCGGTGATTCGGATGGCGTCTACATGAACCGCAACTGGGTGAACTTTGCGGAGCTCTCCGGCGACCACATCGTCGAGCAGCACATCCATAACGTCGACGTCGCCATCTGGTTCCTGGGCCGTCCGCCCGTTAGCGCCCTCGGCTTCGGTGGCCGCGCCCGGCGCGACTCCGGCAACATGTTCGACTTCTTCAGCGTCGATTTCGACTTCGGTGATGCCGTCCATATTCACAGCCAGTGCCGCCAGATCACCGATACTGCCAGCCGCGTGGGTGAGTTCTTCACCGGCGCCGAGGGTTCGTGCTTTGGCGGCGGCAAGGTCTTCTCGAAGAAGGACATCAAGGTACCCGATATCAAACTCGATACCGGCGATGCCATGGTGCAGGAACACGTCGACCTGATCCGCAGTGCCTACAACGGCAAGCCGCTCAATGACGCTCGCCAGATTGCCGAGACTAACCTCGCGGTCATCATGGGCCGCATGTCCGCCTATACCGGCGAGCTCGTGCGTTTTGCCGACCTGCTGACCAACGACAAGTCGCCGCACTACAACTTCCAGTTCGCCATCGGCTCGAAGGATTTCGAAACCGGCAACGTCAAGCTCCCGGCCGAAGTCCCACCGACCCCAGGGAAGGCTTGATACGAGGGGATAGGGGGTAGGGGATGGGGAGGCATTGTTCGCCGTAGGCGAACGGTAGGGGCACGATTGAGAACAGATACAGGCTATGTTGGCACGCAGTGCCAACCCTACCTCGAGCACAAGCGGCGAAGCGAACCCGAGGCAAGCGAGGCAACTAGGTTGGCACGCAGTGCCAACCCTACCACAAGACAGGACGCGGCGAAGCCACGTCCCTACCCGATACCACAAGCACAAGCGGCTGAGCCGCTGCACAACCCCTAGCCAACCATACTCTAGCCAACCAGTCCCCTAACCACAGCACCCCGTGCTGTCCCTACTTCACTAAGTGAGGATTTGCTTAATCACCTTGGCGGGGACGACGCCGACGAGTTTCTGGTCGAGGCCTTGGTACTTGAAGAGCAACTTGTCGTGATCGATGCCGAAGCGATTGAAGATGGTCGCGTGGAGGTCGCGCACGTGGACGGGATCCTTGACGACGTTGTACGAGAATTCATCGGTTTCGCCGAGGGTCATGCCGCCCTTAACGCCGGCACCAGCCATCCACATACAGAAATTGCGGGGATGGTGGTCGCGGCCGTAGTTGGTCTTGGTGAGAGCACCTTGCGAGTAGACGGTGCGGCCGAATTCGCCGCCCCAGACGACTAAGGTGTCATCGAGCATGCCGCGACGCTTGAGGTCCTGGATGAGCGCCCAGGCGCCTTGGTCGATGTCCTTACACTGCGACTTGATATCGCCCGGTAGGTTGCCGTGCTGGTCCCAGCCGCGGTGGAAGATTTGCACGAAGCGGACACCCCGTTCGACGAGGCGACGGGCCGTGAGGCAGCTATTCGAGAAGGTTCCACGGTCCTTGGAGTCCGGGCCGTAGAGCTCAAAGGTCTCCTTTGATTCCTTAGAGAGGTCCGCGAGCTCCGGCACCGAGGCCTGCATGCGGAAGGCCATCTCATACTGTTTGAGTCGGGTGGCGGTCTCAGGGTCGCCGACCTGCTGGTAGGTCAACTCGTTGAGCTCATTCAAGCCATCAAGCATCTTGCGACGGGTCTCGCGGCTGACGCCATCGGGGTCGCGGAGGTAGAGTACGGGATCGCCGGCAGAGCGGAAGGTGACGCCCGAGTATTGCGTCGGCAAGAAGCCAGCCGACCAGAGACGGGCCGAGATAGCCTGCACGTTGGCGCCCGGGTTGGTATGGCGGGCATGGAGGACGACGAAGGTCGGGAGGTCCTCGTTCAGGCTGCCGAGTCCGTAGGAAAGCCAAGAGCCCATCGACGCCTTACCAGGCACCATGTTGCCGGTATACGAAAGCATATTGGCCGGCTCGTGGTTGATGGCCTCCGTGTTCATCGTCTTGATGACGCAAATGTCGTCCGCCATCTTGGCCGTGTAGGGTAGGATATCCGAAATCCAGGTGCCGCCTTTCCCATATTGCTTGAAGCCAATCGCCGAAGGGGCGACGGGGAAACGGGCTTGGCCAGAGGTCATGCCCGTAATGCGTTGGCCATTGCGGATGGATGGAGGGAGGTCCTCGTTAAAGCGTTTCTCGAGCTCG
>CAITUF010000049.1 GCA_903895475.1 uncultured Opitutia bacterium
AGGCCCATGACCGCGGCGTCAGGCTTTTCCTTCGCGAGGAGTTCGCGGAAATCTTGATACTGCTTCGGGGCGGCTTGGCCGGCCTTCACGACCGCGTCGGATGAAGACTTTAGCACGCGCTTATCGATGTCGCAGACGGCGATGACTTGGACGCCTTTCTTCGACATCAGGCTGCGCATGTCGCTGGCGCCTTGGCTTTTCAGGCCGATGCCGGCCAGCTGCAGACGATTGGATGGAGCGACGGTGCCGTCCTTGCCGAGGGCGGACGCTGGGATGATGGACGGGAAGCCGAGGGCGAAGCCGGCGATGGCAGAGTTGCGCAGGAAAGTGCGGCGATCAAGACGAGGGGTAGGCATGGTGGGTAGGGGGTAGGGGATAGGGGGTAGGGGAACGGGGATAGGCGGGGAGGCCTAATGGGGTGACGGGATTGAAGACGAAACTTGGGAGGAGGGAAGAGCAAGATGAGGACAGGGGGTAGGGGGACGAGAGGCAGTGCAAAGGTGGAAAGGTGGAAATGTGGAAAGGTCTGTTGGGGGGCTGGTTGGCTAGAGTATGGTTGGCTTGGGGTTGTGACGCCGCTTTGCGGCGGGCATCAATGGGTAGGGTCAGCACTGCGTGCTGACCTAGGGCGGCCGTTTTACGGCCGCGGGTAGGGGCAGGCTTTGCCTTGCACTCCTAGCTTGGAGGGCGCGGCGAAGCCACGCCCCTACCTAGAAACATATGCGGCCACAGGCCGCAGCCATTCCCCTAGCCAACCATACTCTAGCCAACCAGCCCCCTTCTTACTCTCTTCCCCTTTTGCACCTTTGCACCGGCCATCGGCCGATTTGCACCGTTGCACTGTTTTGTGCCATCCCCTATCCCCTATCCCCATACCGCTTCCCCCCATCCCCTCCCCCCACCCGCCCCCATGCGTTCTTTATTCGCCCTACTTTTTGTCTCACTTGTCGCTTCGGCTGCTGAGCCGACTCGCGCCCTGGTCTATTCCCGCACGGCGGGCTTCCGTCACGGCGACTCCATCCCTCTGGGTAACAAGATGCTCGCTGCTCAATACAAGGCCGCTGGCTTGGAGGTCGATATCTCGGAAGACCCCGCGGTCTTCACCGCCGAGAACTTGGCCCGCTACCGTTCGGTGGCCTTCATGAGCACCACGGGTGATGTGATGACTCCCCTCTTGGCCAAGACCGCGACGCCGGAGCAAAAGGCCGCTGCCGCCAAGCAAGGCGACGTCGCCCGTGAGGCTTTCCAGAAGTGGATGGAGAACGGCGGTTCGTTCGTCGGCATCCATGCCGCCAGCGACACCGAGTATAAGTGGCCTTGGTTCGGTAAGATGATCGGTGGGTATTTCGCGGGCCATCCGCAGATTCAGCCAGCCACCTTGCGCCCCATCGTGAAGGACCATCCATCTACCGTCCATCTCCCCGCGGAGTGGAAGCGTAAGGATGAGTGGTATAACTTCCGCGACCTGCAGCCTGATAACGTCGTCCTGATTCTCTTAGACGAGTCCACCTACAAGGGCGGCAAGAACGGCGAGCGTCACCCGATCGCTTGGTGCAAGCCCGTCGGCAAGGGCCGAATGTTCTACACCGCGGGCGGTCACACTAAGGAATCTTTCGCCGAGCCGGAGTTCATTCAGCACGTCAACGGCGGCCTCCTCTGGACGTTGGGGAAGTAAG
>CAITUF010000050.1 GCA_903895475.1 uncultured Opitutia bacterium
GGGCAACTGGCGGGCGATGGAAGCGCGGAAGCCGACTTCGATGAGCCAGTCATGTGCGGCCAGCGTGCGTCCCTTGAGTCGCACCGGGCGCTTTTCTAACTGCTGCTTAAGGCTATCGGTGAGTTCAGGGAACTGCTCCGCAATGGCTGACTTTTCGTCCGCGGTCCAAGTCGAAGGCTTTTTACCAAAGGCAGTGGCTTCTAGTTCGGTGAGGGCGATTTCGCGGCGCGCACGCATCTGGAGCAAGGAGCCACTGGCGAGCGTTTCCAAGGGGATGACGCGGCCACCGCTCTGCACTGGTAGCGTGCCAATCTCTCGGCTATCCCAGGCTTCGGCGGCATGCGCGTCCGTGGGGCTCAGGGCCAAGAGGGCAACGAGGCCAGCGGTCGCGGCGGTCTTGGTCCGGCGTTTGAGGAAACTGAAGAGCGAGACGCCGAAGTGGACGAGGAGGCCGAGCGACATCAGTGAGACGGAGATGTAAGGCAGGAGCCAGCCTGGGTTACGCACGACTTGGAGGACGCTGAGGTCCTTGCCAGCACTCGTGCTGCCGAAACTAGATTGATAAAAAGTCATCCCGCCATGGCGGAGGGGTTGATTCATCGAGATATTGAACGGGAACGAAGTACCGTTGTCCTGGATGGTGACGTCGCTGGCGAAATTGCGCGGGATTTCCGTTCCGGGATACTTCTCGTGGGTAAAGCGATCTAAACGCACGTCAAAGGGGAGGTAGGTGCGGGCGCGACGGAGGGAGATTTCATACTTACGACCGGCATGCTCAAAGGTCTGCGCCGGGAAGGACTCAGTGAGCTGAGCGTTGAGCAGCCAACTGCCGAGGGATTTACCGTTGGCAAAGAGTTCGACGAGCGTGCTCGGTACGTTGCCGACATTGTCATTGTAGCTCTCGGGAAGGCGCTTGAGCGCCAGGGGTGACCGCGCGGCGATCCCTTGCGTAGCGGCGATGTCTGCTCCGTCGGGCATCTGCGATTTCGCCCGCAGCACGGAGTTGGGGTAGTAAAAACCAACCTTGGCTTGGAATGGCGAACCGGCGAGTGCTAGCTCGGCCGTTGGGTCGGTTAGCGTGCGGAGCAAATCGTCGGGGATGACCACGACCTTCGCTTTGCCTGCCTCGGTCTGGTCGACAAGTGCCACCTCAAATTCGCGGAAGGCTTCGGAGAAGGCGCGGGTTTCGCCTTCAGGGACGACCATTGCGGATTCCTCTTGGAAGGCGGCGGTGACGAAACCACCGACTAACAGCAAAATGAGACCACCGTGGATGAGTGAGATACCTGCATGGCGTGCGTTGATTTTGAAATGGCGGAAATGCGCGCAGATGAGGTTAATGACCAAGAGCGTCCCGAGTAAGAAGCCCCCTGGTAACGGCAGGCGGAAACTCGCGGCGGTGTTAAGCGGGTAGAAGCAGCCCCAGGAGCTAAAATAGGCCTTCTGAATATGCCAGACGCCCCAGTTCACTTGCTCGAGTGTCCCGAGGACAATCAAGAGCATCGAGACTACCAGCAACCAGACGGTCAACTGCAGCGAAGCCAGGAAGTTGAACCAAGCGGTGCCGGATTTCGCTTTCGCGAGGAAGGTTTCGTTCACGGGATTTGGGAGGTGGCGAGGAACTTGAGGAAGGCGGCGGTCTGGGCGTTCACGGCGTCACGGTCACCCATGAACTTAAAGAACCATGTAGAGTCGTTCTTCGGCACCATCATGGCGACCATGGCTTTCTTGCCGTCCGTCGAGTCGAAGCGGAAATACTGGCCTGCGTCAGCACCGACCTTACCGGGCTGTGCCGCGGCTTGGATGTCGGCGTCAGCGGCGGGTGCGAGGCCTAACTGGCCACGCCAGCGGTTGACGTTGGCGGTGGTGCCGCCGACGTTGCCAGGAAACACGGTGACGGCGACTTCGGCTTGGCTTCCGCCAGGGCCGGCGACATTCCATGAGCCCTTACGCATCGAGTTGGGGGCACCCGCGGTCCAGCCAGCTGGAAGTTCGGCCCACTTGGGTTGGCCAAAGGAGGCAGCCTCGGCCTGCATGGCGGCATTAGCCGGCATCGGGGTGGCGGCGACCGGAGCTTTCGGGGCTTCTGGTGCTTTGGCGACGGGCGCGACTGGAGTCGCGGGCGCTGCGGCCGTGGCGGGTGCGGGCGCGTCGGACTTCACTTCGTAGGAAGTGACTTTAGACTGAGGTTTGCAGCCGAGCGCGAAAGCGGCAACGGCGAGGAGCAGGGTGCGGTGCATGGTGACGTGAAATTATTTAGCGTTATTTTTGCCTTTTTTGGCGGGTGCGGGCGCTTCTTCGGCGAGCTTACCGGTCGCGGCGCGTTCCACGTACTTTTCATCTCGCGGCTGGATGATGCCTTTCTTGGTGAGCTCGTCGGGGTGCATTTCTCCGAGCGGGCCGCAATGGGCGACCCAGCGGTCGCACTCGGCGCGGAGTTCCGCGAGCTTGGCGGCGTAGGCCGGATCACCAGCGATGTTCTTTATTTCCCAAGGGTCGCTGACCGTATCGTACAGTTCTTCGGGGGCGCGGTTGGGGTTGAAGTAGAGAGCCTGCTGGGGCGTCAAGGTGCCAGCGGCTTGCGCCTTACGGAGGGCTTGCATCGTTTGGCCGACTTCTTGGTAGGCGACTTTGCCCGCTTCATCTACACCCGGAGCTTGGTTGCGGAGGTAGCGGAAGCGCGGGTCACGGACCGACCGAACCTTGTCGAAACTTTCGTCCATGAAATCTCGAAAGGCGTAGGCGTACTTCGGTGGATTGGTCGCGGTGGGCAAGAAGCAGCGGCCGTCATATTCTTTCGGCACCGGCACGCCCGCCAAGGTGAGCGCGGTCGGGGCGAAGTCGATCCAGCTGGCGAAGTCTTCGCGGACGCTGCCGGCGGGGATTTTGCCGGGCCAGCGCACGATGAGCGGGACGCGCGTGCCGGTGTCCTTTGGGGAGCGTTTATAGCGTGGCATGCCCCGACCATGGTCGCCCGTAAGGATGACGATGGTGTTCTCTTCCAGGTTATGCTCCTTTAACCACGCAAGGACCCGCCCCAACGTATAATCAACCGCCGTGACCAGCTCGTGGTAATGGGCGACTTCGCGGCGAACCTCTGGGGTGTCAGGGTAGAAAGGGGGGAGTTCAATCTTCGCAGGGTCGCGACGATCGGTGGGCTTGAGGGCGCTGGTGTTCCGGGCGTGGGTGGCATCGTTGGCGCGGACTTGGCTTTCGTGGCTGACCGAGTCGTTGATGTAGGCGAAAAACGGTTGCTTGGGCGGCGTCGTCTTAAGCTCTGGCTTGTTGGCGTAATTGACCAAGAGCTCACGCGAGTCAGCCAGCTTCTTCTCGGGGATGCCTTGGAAGTCCGTCTTACCGGGCCACATGACGTAGTAGCCGGCTTCGCGGAGTTTCTCGGTGAAAGGGCGGGGCGGGTTGATCACCTTGGACCGCATGTTTTGGCCACCCCAAGTAAGCGGGTAGATGCCGCTGACCATTCCGCTGCGGGAAGGCGCGCAAACCGCGGAGTGCGTGAAGGCGCGGGTAAAGAGGGCGCCTTCCTTGGCCAGCCGGTCCATGTTGGGCGTGAGGGCATCCCTGCAGCCATAGGCACCGGTGTCGGGTCCCATATCTTCGCCAATTACCAGGACGATGTTCGGTCGAGTGTCAGCGGCCTCAGCTCGGTCAAAACCAAGGGTCGCTAGGCCGATTGACAGGAGCAGGAAGGCGGGGCGCATGGGGTTGAGACAGGGACTAAGGCTTATGGTTGCGAGGGCTCTTAGGGATAGCAAAGCGAAAGGACGCTTTTTAGGCGTCCTTTTGATAAGTCTGACCGTCATTTAGGGGCATTTAGCCCTTAGTCCGTGAAGCGGAAGAGAGCCACGTCGCCGTCCTTAAAGAGGTAAGCTTTGCCTTCGAGCCGGTAGCGACCGGCATCGCGCGCGGCAGCGACGGAGCCGTTCTTCACGAGGTCCTCGTAGGAGACGATTTCGGCCTTCACAAAGCCCTTCTCGAAGTCGGTATGGATGACCGCGGCACACTGGGGGGCGGTCATGCCGCTGCGGAAGGTCCACGCGCGGACTTCTTTTTCGCCGGCGGTAAAGTAGGTGGCCAGGCCGAGGAGGTGATAGGCGCCGCGGATGAGCGAGGAGACGCCTGAGTCGGTGACACCGAGAGACTGCAGGAACTCGGTGGCTTCGGCGGGGGTGAGGTCGCACAGTTCGGCTTCCACTTGGGCACAGATCACGACGTGCTCACAACCGTGGCGCTTACCGATGAGTTCGGCGACATTGGCGACATGCGGGTTCTTCGAAGGGTCGGCGAGATCGGCCTCGGCGACATTACAAGCAAAGAGAACCTTCTTCGAGGAGAGCAGGTTGAAAGCCTTGAGGCGATTACGCTCATCGTCCGAGACTTCCATCGTCGAGGCCGGCTCGTTTTCGTTGAGGTGCTTGACGAGGCGGCTGAGCAATTCGACGGCGGCGATGGCGTCCTTGTCTTGGCTACGCACCTTCTTCTGGTTGCGGTCCAGCTGCTGTTCGGCCGACTGAATGTCAGCGAGGATGAGTTCGGTTTCGATCACACCGATATCGCGGATCGGGTCAACTTTGCCCATGCTGTGCACGATGTCATCGTTGTCGAAGCAGCGGACGACGTGAATGATGGCATCACACTCGCGGATATTGGAAAGGAAGTCGTTGCCCTTACCTTCGCCCTTAGAGGCGCCGGCAACGAGGCCAGCGATGTCGACGATGTCGATCGTGGCCGGGATGACGACTTTGGTGCCAGCAATAGCCTGCAGTTTCTGCATGCGTTCATCGGGGACGAGCACGACGCCGACATTCGGCTCAATCGTGCAGAACGGGTAATTGGCCGCCTCCGCCTTGCGCGAGCGGGTCAATGCGTTGAAAAGGGTGGACTTGCCGACGTTGGGAAGTCCGACGATACCTGCCTGGGTCTTTGCCATGGAAAGTGAAACGTGGGCAGGGTTGCCCCGGAGGTCAAGAGCCGGGAGGGGGCGGCGACAAGGCTTCGGCCTGTTGGCGCAAGGGACTCGAAGGTAGGACAATCTCTTCGTTGGCTCCGGGCTGTCCGCGCAGCACGACCGCGAGGGCCGCTAAGCCACGGATGTCCACAATCCTTAAGAGGGCCGTTGGTTTCAGGTCGCGGGAACGGCTGACCACGAGTTCGTCCTTTTTAAGCGAGAGCTCGCTGGCCGTGCGCGACAGGAGCAGTAATTGTGGTCCAGTCGCGGTGGGGTTTTGTCCGACGAAGCCAAGTCGAGGGTTGCGGCTTGCCCCCGTGGGGCGGGCAAATTCACCGCCTGGTTCGACCATCGGCGGAGGGGTGGGCTGATCGACCGCGCAACCTACCAGCAGTAGGCTGGCGGCGATACCAGCGATGCGGCTCACAGACGGTTTGGATCGTGCGGCTCGTTACCTTTGAGTCGGAACGCTTCGAGCGTAGCACTCGGCAGGGAGGGCTCGGCAGACTTTTCCGCCGCTGTTTCCGCATCGATGAACTGGTCAAAGCCTGGGCCCGAGGTATCGAGTTCGCCTTCAAACATACCTTGCAGCTGACGCATGCGCGTTGGGTGACGCATCTTGCGGAGCGCTTTCGCTTCAATCTGACGAATACGTTCGCGGGTCACTTTAAAGTGGCGGCCGACTTCCTCGAGCGTGCGTTGTACGCCGTCGAGCAGACCGAAGCGCAGGATCAGCACTTCCTTCTCGCGTTCAGCGAGGGAGCGGAGGACGAAATCAATCTTCTCGCGCAGGAGGCGGGTGGACGCCGTGTCGGAAGGATTTTCCGCCGACTTGTCTTCGATGAAATCGCCGAGGGAGGTGTCCTCGCCGTCGCCGACCGGGGATTGCAGCGAGATCGGTTGCTGAGCCATCTTCATGATCTGCTGGACGCGTTCGATGGCCATGTTCATCTCGTTAGCGACTTCTTCAGCCGTCGGTTCATGGCCGAGTTCCTGGGTGAGCTGCTTCTGAACCTGCATCACCTTGTTCAGCGTTTCAATCATGTGGACCGGGATGCGGATCGTCCGAGCCTGGTCGGCAATCGAACGGGTGATCGCTTGGCGGATCCACCAGGTGGCGTAGGTGGAGAACTTATACCCGCGGCGGTATTCAAACTTCTCGACCGCCTTCACGAGGCCCATGTTGCCTTCCTGGATGAGGTCGGTGAAGAGGAGGCCGCGGTTCTGGTACTTCTTCGCGATGGAGATCACGAGGCGGAGGTTGTGCTCGACCATCTCGGTCTTGGCCTTCTGGGCTTCGTCCATATGCTTGCGGACGTTGCGGACGAGGTTCAGCAGCTCGGTCGGCAGCAGGCGCCAGCGGCGTTCGACTTCCTTGGCCCGGGTCGCCGAAATCTCGGGCTTGCGGGCGAGTTTGGCGCGGACGTTGCCACGCATCACTGGTGCTGGCTCGACGAGGTTGCGGCAGTCTTCGAGGTCGGACTTGAGCTCCGGGAGCTCCAGCCACTCTTCGAAGAGCTTCATTTTAAAGCAGAACTTCCGGAGGATGTCCTTACAGCCTTCTTTGCTGGCGAGTTCGAGTTTGCGGTAGGCCTCGCGGGTCTTTGGCCGCTTAACTTCATCGGTTTCTTCGAGGTATTTCTGCCAGCCCTTATCGAGGCGAACCTGGAGCTTAGTGCACTCCTCGGTGGCCTTGGGTAGCATCTTGTAATACGCGTCGCGCGACTCGACCTTCTTGTCGATGACCACCTTGTCAAAGCGCTCTTCCTTGCGGAGAACCTTGAGGGCGAGGTCGAGCTGGTAGGGGAGGGTGAGCCAGCAGGAGAAGAGGAACTCTTGGGCGCGCAGTTCCGCATCTTCGATGCGCTTAGAGATTTCGACTTCCTGTTCGCGGGTGAGCAGGGGCTTGTGGCCCATCTGCTTCAGGTAAACGTTGAAAGGGTCGTACGGGGCATCGGCCGGGACCACGCGGGCGGCTTCTTCCTCGGACTCGTCGATCTTGCGCAGGAAGGTCTCCACTTCATCTTCGTCGAGCAGCTTGATCTCGAGGTTATCGAGGATGTTCATGATGTTCTCGATCAGCTCCGGGTCGGTGGCGCTGTCGGGGATGACCTCATTGATGTTCTGGACGGTGACGAAACCGTTTTTCTTCGAAAGGACGACGAGTTGTTGGACCTTTTCGTTGACGTCTTTGGTGATGGAAGGGGTCGGGGCCTTGAGGGCCGGGGCGGGTTTCTGCGGGATCACCGTCTTCGCAACTTTCGTGGTCGTGGCCTTGGGCGCTGCCACGGGGGCCTTGGCGGTAGGAGCGACGACCTTTGCGGCCGAAGTGGCTTTGACGGGGGCGGCGGGAAGCTTGGGGCCAGCCTTCGGTGCAACGACGGCCTTGGCTGCAACAACGGCCTTCGGTGTGACGACAGCCTTCGGGGCTACGATAGCTTTAGGGGGTACGACGGCCTTGACCGGTACCTTTGCGGCCGGCTTCGTCGGTTTAGCGACGACTTTGGGCACGGGCTTCACGGGTGCCTTCGCTTTGGGCGGGGCCGCTTTCACGGGTGCCTTAACGGCTTTGCTGGTGGACTTCTTGGCGTTCTTGTCGGGCATGGATGTTAGGAAAGGGAAGGAGGGGTCGTGTGGGCCTTGCGCAGGGCAATCTTCTGACCCTGTAAGGTATTGAGCGTGGCAACGTCTTCGCGAGGCGTGGA
>CAITUF010000051.1 GCA_903895475.1 uncultured Opitutia bacterium
AGGGCAGGGAGCCCAGGTGGTCGAGGTGGCAGTGCGTCAGGATGACTCCGTCCACTGAGCCTTCGATTTTATCGATTCGCGGCAGGGCGGCTTTGCCGGCGTGTTTGGGGTGCATTCCGCAATCGATGACCATCCGCAGTCCCCCGAATTCGAGGAGCATGCAGCTGGCGCCGATTTCGCGGCCGGAGTTAAGGTCAGTAATTCTCATTCAAGGGGGTCGGTGGGGGGAATCATCTCAAAGGCAGGGATACGTACGAAAATACGCTGCCCATCCTCGGTGGTGCCGTGGAAGGCGCCTTCGGCGGTCACGGGGTGGCCGGTGAGATGATAACTATTATAGGAAAACGAATCGCCCGACGGGATACGCGGGGTCTGTCCGACGATGCCATCGCCCTCGACGACCTCGACGGTGCCGTCGGCGGAGCGGATAATCCATTTACGCCCGAGGAGGCGGACGGTGGACTGGGAAAGATTGGAAACCGTCAGAAAGTACACGAAGGCGTGGGGGGTCTCGGGCGGAAAATTGGCGTCACGATGGTGGACCACCTTATCGACGGTGACCCTGAGGCCTGGAAGTTCCTGTCCGGTAGCTTGCACTGGGTGGGAGACAAGAGGGGAAGGGGTCCATTAGGAAGCCATAAATCAGTCGCTGACACATAATTGTGAACCTTCCCTCCTTGCGCACCTCCAAGGCGGTCATTTGACTGCGGGGGATGTCGAGTCCGACACAGATGAAGCAGAACCTCGGGCGTATTCCAGGGAAGTGGTGGGGTATGGTCATCTACCTAGGCTTATTGGTCCTCTCGGCCTTCTTTCCTTTTTTTAATTCACTCGAGCGCGGAGCGAAGGACCTGCCTGTTATGGTCCCGTCGTTTGACTTCAAGGAAGACAAGGTGACTCGTACGGGCGCGACGATTCCCGTGCACGCCAACTTATATGGCTTTGCGGCCGACGGTTCGGCGGGTGGTAAGCCCGTGTTGGTTTATCTGCATCGGGCGCCTTGGGACCGCCGCGGGACGCGTTTATGCGTAGAACTTGCCAAGACGGGCAAGGTAGCGGTCATTGAACCATTCCTGCCTGGGTTTGGTCCCACGCCCGGAAATGTGCCGAGTCACTCTATGGAAGCCAACGCCGAGGTGGTGGCGGCTTTGATTGAGCATTACGGGGTAAAAGAATACCACGTCCTCGGGCAGGGCTTAGGGGGCGTGGCTGCCTTAGAAATCGCCTCGGCGCATCCCGACCGCGTGCGCTCCTTGACGATGCTCTCGGCTCCGGGTGCGCAGGAGTTTGAGCTCTTGGGCAATCCGCTCGTCAATAAAATCGTCTACGGTTTTCACGGCGCCTTCTTCTGGGGCGTCGCGCGCCTGACGCCCAACTTTGGTGCGGCGGACCTTTTGCCGTGGGACCGCGATTACGCCAAGACCATCTTTGACACCGACCTCTCCGAGTCCAAGCAGATCATCTTTGGCTGGCGTAAGCCCATGTTAATCATTCATGGCCAAGATGACTGGCTGACGCCGGTGCAGGCGGCGACCTACAGCGCGCAGTTGGCGCCGCAAGCGAAGCTCGTCTTATTGCCGGGCGGTCGCGATGTCGTCTTCAAGGAGCAGGGTAGGGTCGTTTCGGAAATCATCGGTTTTGTGGATGTCCCGCCCGCGGTCACCGTGACCGAAACACGTGAGTATCCACCACTGCCTTTGGCGGTGGGTGCCCATTTCTGGATTCTCCTCGTTATTATTGTTATTTGTACCTTTGTCGCCGAAGACCCCACCTGTTTGGCGACGGGCCTCATGGTATCCGTCGGGATTATCGATTTCTGGTCGGGGGCGGCCGCCTGCACCGTCGGCATCTTTATTGGCGACATCGTGCTCTATTCGATTGGGCGGTTCTTTGGTCGGCAGGCGATTACCAAGGCTCCGTTTAAGTGGTTCATTAAAGAAAGTAAGATTAACCAATGGGCCGGCTGGTTTTCCACGCCGCAGGGCATGCTGGTCGTCGTCAGTTCGCGCTTTGTTCCGGCCAGTCGCGTGCCGACCTTTGTCACCGCGGGGATCATGAAGCTAAACATTGCGCGGCTGGGCGGCTTGTTGCTGGTGGCGGCGTTGATTTGGACCCCTCCGCTCATGTGGCTAGGTTACGAGTTCGGCTCACGTGGCATGGAATTACTGGCGCGGTTCAAGAGTCAGGCGCTGTGGATCATTATTGGGTTTATTTTTGCTCTGCACTTCGTCACGCACTGGATTGTGCCGGCCCTCACCTGGCGTGGCCGACGTCAGATCGTGATGAAAATCCGTAACCTCTTGCAGGCTTCGTTGTGGCCGTCATGGCTGGTATTCTTACCGATCCGCATTGGTATCCTGGCCTTGTGCTTGCGGCACCGTCGCCTCACGGCCTTTGCCTCAGCCAACCCTTCATTCGGTCGCATTGGTGGATTCACGGGGGATGCCAAGTCGCTACTCTTACGTCCCTTTCAGCGGGATTCGCGCTGTTGTCCCTTGCTCGCCCTGTCGATGGAAGACTCCGTCGAAGAACGGCTCAAAGAAGCGCGGGCCTTTGCGGTTTGTCATGGATACCCCTTGGTCTTTAAGCCCGAAGTCGGCGAGGATGGGGCGGGGAT
>CAITUF010000052.1 GCA_903895475.1 uncultured Opitutia bacterium
GTGCCGACAAGAGCCTGGCCGAACTCCAGGCCGACGTAGCCAAGCAGGTCGCCACCGCCAAGGCCGACGCCGATAAGGCTAGCGCCGAAGCCAAGGACGCCGCTGCCAAGGCGATCGCCGCGACCGAGAAAGCCCTCCTCGACACCAAGGAAACCGCCAACGCTGAAAAGGCTGCCGACAAGGCTGCCACCGAGAAGGCCCTCGCTGATGCTCGCCTCGATGCCGAAGCCAAACTGGCCGAAGCGACCAAGGGTGCCAAGGAAGCAATCGCCGAATCTAAGCGTCGCGTCTACGCGGAACGGAACACCCGCGTCGCCCTCCTCGAACTGCGCGTCCGTACCAAGGCCATCAGCGAAGAAGAGTATAAGGCTCAGCTCTCCGAGCTCCGTAAGGAATTCGCTCAGTAAGCACCTGAGGTACTTCTACTGCAAAGCCCGGCCTTGTGCCGGGCTTTTTTGTTGGAAGAGCGGCCAAACCTCAGCACCTTGACGTCATGTCGGAAACGCTCGCCCGCACGCCTCTCTACGACCTCCACGCTGAACTCGGCGGCCGCCTAGTCCCGTTCGCCGGCTGGGAGATGCCCGTGCAATACACGGGTATCATCGAAGAGCACATGGCCGTTCGCAAGACGGCCGGGCTCTTCGACGTATCGCACATGGGCGAAGCGCGCATCCGCGGCCGCGATGCCGCCGCGTTCCTCGACCGTATCATGACGAATGAGCTGTCGACGCTGAAACCCGGCGCCGCCCGCTACACGTTGATGTGCCAGCCCGACGGCGGCTGCGTCGATGACCTCATCGTCTACCGTTTCTCTGAAACGGAATTCCTCATCTGCCTCAACGCCTCGAACGCCCAGAAGGATCTCGCCTGGATGCGCTCACTCGTCGGTACCGCTAAAGTCGAAGTGCTCGACGAATGCGCCGCTTGGGCCCAGCTCGCGATCCAAGGCCCCCTCGCCGAACAGATCTTAGCACTAACGACCACCCTACCCCTCGCCTCGATCCGTCGCTTCGGCTTCCTCGTCGGCGAAGTGGCCGGCGCCTCCGGTTGCGTGGTCTCCCGCACGGGCTACACTGGCTCCGCAGGATTTGAAATCTACCTGCCAGCTGCATCCGCCACCCTCGTCGCCCGCGCGCTCCTCGCTGCCGGCAAACCGCTCGGGCTCATCCCCGCCGGCCTCGGCGCCCGTGACTCACTACGCCTCGAAGCAGGTTACCCTCTCTACGGACATGAGATCTCCGAACGGATCTCCCCGATCCAAGCCGGCCTCGGCTGGACAGTGAAGTTTACCAAGGCTCAATTCGTCGGCCGCGAAGCGCTCCGCCGCCAAGCCGAAGGCGGCCCGCCGTCTTCTGTGGTCATGTTCTCCCTCGATGACCGCCGTATCGCCCGCCAAGGGGCCATCGTCTTCGCCGGCGACACCGCCGTGGGCGAAGTGCTCTCGGGTACGCTTTCCCCTGTCCTCAATAAGCCCATCGGCACCGCCCTCGTCGCCGCTGGCTTCACGGGTTCCTCCGAACTGACCGTCGACATCCGCGGCACGCGCTTGCCGCTGCACATCTCGGTCGAACCGTTTGTAAAATAACCTGTCCTCTTTCTATACCATCACACCATGAGCCAAGTCCCCGCCAATCTCCGCTACACCAAGGAACACGAATGGATTCGCCTCGAAGCCGACGGCACCGCCACCATCGGTATCACCGACCACGCGCAAGCTGCGCTGGGTGACGTGACGTTCGTCGACCTCCCTAAAGTAGGTAAGAGCTTCGCCGCCGGCGAGGTCTTCGGTACGGTGGAATCGGTCAAGGCCGCTTCCGACCTCTACAGCCCTGTCTCCGCGGAAATCGTCGAGGCGAACACGGGGCTCAATGACACGCCCGACCTCGTCAACCGCGAGCCCTACGGCGGCGCTTGGATGATCCGCGTGAAGTTAAAGAATCCCGCCGAAGCGGCTCAGTTGCTCGACGCCGCGGCCTACAGCGCCACGCTCTGAACCTGTTCGGCTTCACGCCGATTTTCTTCATGTCGTTCGCCGCTGTCCATGCCGCCCATCCTTGGGCTGAGGTGCTGGCCGGCGTGCACGCGAAGTCCGACGCCGATGTCCGCCGCGCCCTCGCCCGCGCGGCCCAAGGGGTGTGCGACTTAGCGGACTTCCAAGCACTGATCTCACCCGCAGCGGCACCTCACTTAGAGGAGATGGCTCGCCTCAGCCAGGAGCGGACGGTCCGCCGGTTCGGCCGCACGATGCAACTGTTCGCGCCCGCTTATCTTTCGAACGAGTGCCAGAATATTTGCACCTATTGCGGCTTCTCCGCAGGCAATAAGGTCGCCCGCCGTACGCTGAGTCCGGGCGAAATTCTCGTCGAGGCCGGTGCCCTTAAGAAATTAGGCTTCGACCACTTACTCTTACTAACCGGCGAGTCCACGAAGGTGGCGCTCCCGTTCTTCGTTTCGGCCCTCGACCTGCTCCGCCCACACTTTGCGTCCTTGTCCATCGAGGTCCAGCCGCTGGAGACCGCGGAATACGCCGAGCTTCGCCGGCACGGGCTCAACGCGGTCCTGGTCTATCAGGAAACATACCACCGCGAGACGTATAACCTCCACCACCCCAAAGGGCGGAAGTCCGACTTCCTCCACCGCCTCGACGCCCCGGATCGCGTCGGTGAAGCCGGCGTCCATAAGATCGGGCTCGGGGCGCTTTTCGGCCTCGAAGACTGGCGTGCCGAATGTTTCTTCACGGCCCTCCACTTGCAGTGGCTCGAGCGCAAACACTGGCGCAGTCGTTTCAGCGTGTCCTTCCCACGCATCCGCCCGCACGAGGGCGACATCGAACCGAAGGTCGAGATGACGGACCGCGACCTCGTTCAGGCGATCTGTGCGTTCCGGCTATTTAATGGCGAATTAGAATTAACGCTCAGCACCCGCGAACGCCCAGCGTTCCGTGATCAGGTCTGCAAGCTAGGCATCACCGCCATGAGTGCTGGCTCGCATACTAATCCCGGCGGCTACTCCGAGGGCCGCGAGGCGTCCCTCGAACAGTTCGCCATCGACGATAGCCGTTCGCCCACCGAAATTGCCGCGATGCTGCACACCGCTGGCTTCGAGCCGGTGTGGAAAGACTGGGACCCTTCTTACGATCGTCCGGAGGCGCAGCTAACATGAGCCCTCTCCGTGCCTGGGTCGACCCCACGCAAGCGCGGACCGCCACGACAGGCTCTCGCCTACGCTTATCCGGCGAAGAGAGTGCCCACTTGGTTCGTAGCCTGCGCGCTCGCCGTGGCGATGCGCTGGTTCTGCTCGACGGCGAAGGCCATCTCCTGGAAGGCAAATTGGAATCGGCTGATGGCGACGGCTCCATCGTGGAAGTGACCCGGACGCGGACGGTCGAGCCGGTCCGCCCGGCTATCATCGTCGCCCAAGGGATGCCCAAGGGCGGCACGATGGATGACTTAGTCCGCACGGTGTGCGAAGCAGGCGCCAGTGAAGTGGTGCCGCTCGAAACCGCCCGCTGTGAGGTGAAGCTCGATGCCGATCGCGCCCGCACCCGCACGACGCGCTGGCAACAGCAGGCCGTCGAGGCGTGCAAACAGTCGGGCCATCCCTGGCTCGCCCACATCGGCCTGCCGATGCGCTTCGACGCTTGGCTCGCCACGCTCCCCCCCTGCGCTCCCGGCGAACTCCGCTTAACCGGTTCGCTGGAGTTCGACGCGCAACCCGTCGGCGAACTCGACTTCGCGTCCGCGACGAAAGTGCTTTGGCTGATCGGCCCAGAGGGAGATTTGACTGCGTCCGAATACACGGCGGCCCGCGCCGCAGGTTTCCGCCCGGTAGTGCTCGGGCCGACCGTCTTGCGCGCGGAAAATGCAGCCTTAGCCTGCGTGGTGATCACGCAAGCCTTGGCCCACCGCCGCTAAGCACGCTTACTTAACTTCCTCAAACTTGAGGACGGTCTGTGCTGGGGCATACGCGGCCGCCAGCGCGGCAACGAACTGGGCGTGCTCAACTTCCGAGGCCTTCACGACGGCTTCCATATCCGTCTTAGCTTCCTTGCCGTGAAAGAGCTTCTGGATCTGCTTAGTCTCGTAGGCCTGCTTGTCACCGACGGCCTTCCAAATCTTATCGAAGGCAGGCTTCGTCGGGCCCTGCGGGAATTCAGCAGCGAGGTTGATGCCGCGCGCCAAGTCAGCCGTGGCCAAAACCTTCGACTGCTCACCCCAGGTGACTTTGACCTGCGCGCCCTTCACGCCGGTTACCTTGAGGGTTAAGCGATTGAAACGGTTTTGAAAATCACTGAGGGCTAAGCCCGCCGCCAGCGTGTTATCCTTCGCGATGTCGCCCGACTCGAAGGAGCAAGGGAGGCGTTCGCTACGCAAGGCGTAGGAGCCATCAGCTTGACGAGTGGCGGCTTGACCGTGCTTGGCCTGCACACTGCCCGTCGGGAGATCGATTTCAACCGTCCCGAGGTCGCCATCTAAGCCTAACGCTTTGAGATAAGCGGTGGCCATCATGACGTGGCCAGCCCAGCCGGGGTGAACGCCGTCGTTGCCTTCCAGCTTGAAGGTGTCGCCATACTGGGCACGGCTTGCATAGCCCTTGGCCAACATGGGCCAATAGACGTCTGCAAAGGTGACCTGTTCGGCTTCCGCAATTTCGATGCCAATATTGCGAAACTGTAGGAGCGCGAGGTTAAGGGTCTCCCAAGTGCCCTTGGCACTCTTGACCCATGGCGGCACGGAATGAATCGTCCCCGATGAACCCAGCACGACGCGCGCACCCGCGGCCTTGAAGGCTTGGACAACCTTGGTCTGGTTCTTGCGGTAGTCCTCGCCGATGGCAGCCTCGAAGGGCACATAGCGGAAATCATTCATGCCATAGCAGGTCGATGCGATGGTCGGCTTAAACCGGAGGACGTCGTTCTTCATGCGACCCGCAAAACCAGCGGCGGTCTCACCGCTCCAACCGTACTGCCGACATTCGACCGCGAGGTCCGGACGGGCCGCCGCGAGGTAGGCCTCGAGCAGGCGGCTATACATTTTCTGCTCGGTAATGGAGTCCCCACAAATGGCGTAGCGGTCGCCCTTCTGCAGGAGCAGCGTCTTAGCCTCCGGGGCCAGATGGCCCAGGTAGACGTCCGGCACGCCGGGCGGTAACGGCTGGCGTTCACGGGCGCCGAGGGAGACGGCAGCCAAGATTAGGGCAGCAAGGAAACGGGGCATGGATTAAAGGTAATTCACGCCCAGCAGTAATCGAACCCCTTTTTTGTGGGGCGGACTTGATTTTCCGTCCAAGTTCAGTAATAGTGATTGTCCCCTGCAGTGTTCGATAACCGCGGCAGCCTCCGTCTCCTACGAACATAATAATCGGGAGGTGCGACCCGACCGGCCTCGTCCGAGCCGTGGCAACGTACCACCCACCTTAATCCAGGAAAAACTGGAGCTCCAATCGGAACCGGCACAGGCGGGGGACCCTTTAACGACAGAATAGAGTACAGAGGACGGAGTACAGAGTGCTGAATCGAGTGCTGAGTCGATTGAGGCTCGGACGACGGGAAGGACGGAAAGTTACTCCGGCTCCGTTTTCTGCCCTCCGTACTCTGTAATCCGTACTCTGTAATCTAACGATTAACTCAAACTCAACGGACCACCTTTGCAAAGGGCTGGGTTGCCGAAGGCGTCCAAGCGATGGCCGAAGGCATGCGCCAGAGCGAGGTGCAACCGGTTGTGCGCGGTCTTGGTATATTTGAGGGCGCGGCCGGTCTTAAAACCTAAGCCGCCACCGATCAGCACCCACGGGATGTCCTCGAGGGCATGGCTGTTACCCTTCCCGAGCTCGTTCGTCCAGATGATCGTGGTGTGGTCGAGCATCGAACCCGTGCCATTGGGCTCCGGGGTCTCTTGGAGGCGCTTAGCCAGGAAGGCAATCTGCTCAGCGAACCAGGTGTTGATCTTCGTGAGCTTCTCCACCGAACCAGTATTTAGGTCAGGGTCGTGCGAGAGCGAGTGGTGACCTTCCTCGATACCGATCCACTTCATGCGGATACTGCCTACGGAGTTACTGAACTGGAAGGTCGCCACCCGGGCTAAATCGTTCTGGAAAGCGCTGACGAGAAGTTCGGTCTGCATCTTCGTGATGACTGGGATATTATCGTTCTCCATCATCACACCAACCGACGGCGCAGCTGGAACGATCAAGGCACCGGAGGTCTGCTGTTCCTTCATGTTCCGCTCCAACTCGCGTAAGGCCGTCGTATGCTGCTCGAGTAAGCCGCGGTCCTTGGCGTCGACCGCCCGCGCAACCGTCGCGAGGTCATCCCGGAGGCCGTCGAGGACGGAGACCATGCTTTCGCTTTCCTTCATCTGGCCGTAGAGCTTATCAAAGAGGTCGTAAGGATTAGAAATAGGGGCGACCGGCTGATTGGCGCCGACATAACTCCAACGCGTCCAGGGGTCGGCGCGATTGCCGACGGAGATGCCGATTTCCAAGGACCCCATGCGCGTCTTGGTCGCCGGCTTCGACTGGAGGAAGCGGCGAATTTCTTGGTCAATCGAGGGTCCGCTCGCCCAGCCTGCGGGCTGGCCGCCCCCGCCCATGATGTTACCCGGGAAGAGTTCGATGCCGGTGAGCAGGCAGCTCATGCCACGCATGTGCGAATCGCCATCGCCGCGGACCAGATTATTCACGCCCTTCAGCGTAAGCATCTTGTCCTTAAAGGGCGCCAAGGGCTGCAGGATCCGCTTTAACTTGAAGTTACTGCCCTCGCCTTCGGGCCAAAACTCCGACGGCACCGTGCCGTTCGGCGAGAAGACGAAGATCACCCGCTGCTTAGCGGCGGTCGGCTCAGCGGCCTGGAGGGAGGTCAAGCCACCGAGTAGCGGTAGCGCAGCGGCGGATAAGCCAAGTTTGCGCAAGAAGTCGCGGCGATTTTGGAGGTTCATAAAGGGCAGGTCAGGTAAGGTTACTTCTGGAGGGCGGCGACCACCGCGACCTCGATTGCGAGGTTGCGCACGTGACAATGGTCGCGACGGAAACGTTCCGTGAGCTGGCTCAGTAATTCGGGTGAGTAAGCGGTCGTTGGCTGCTTGACCATCGTCTGGAAGAGGTTGCGGACGAAGCCCGTTTGCCCAGCTAGGCTCTCGGCGGCGTGGACCGCGACATCGCGCGCACCCGTGAGGGTCAACTCTGTCCCATCGGCGGCGATGTAGGGGGAGACCGTATTTACCGGCTTAGCGTTGTCCGTCTCACGAATCCGCCCAACGGCGTCAAAGCGTTCGAAGCTAAAACCGAGCGGGTTAATCGTAATGTGACACGACTGACAGGCGGGCTTGGCCGTGAGTTCGGTCACCTTCTCCCGCATCGTGAAGGAGGGGTCAAACTTGTCGTCCATGAAGGCAATCGCCATGGGCGGCGGCTTCAGCATGCGCCCCAAGATATTACGCGACAGGAAAACTCCGCGGTGAATCGGCGAGGTCGACTTAGTGTAGGAGAACGTGGCGAGGAGATACGGGTGCGTGAGGACACCCGCCCGCTGCGCTGCATCCATCTTGACCGGACGGAACCCATGGCCTTCGGGTAACTTCTGCCCATAGAACTTCGCCAAGCGCTCGTTCATGAGAATCGTGTCGCTCAGCAGGAGCTGGCGGTAATCCGAAGCCTCCGACCAGACGACCCCCTCAACAAAGAGGTCCAAGGAGGTGCGCAGGTCCATCACGACGCCAGGGTCGAAGCCCGGATAGGCGGCTTGGTCCTTGGCAATTTCCGCCCCTTCTTCGACATGGAGCCAATGGTGGAGGAAGTCCCGCAGCTTCGCCT
Organism: uncultured Opitutia bacterium; assembly: GCA_903895475.1. Classification (GTDB taxonomy): domain Bacteria; phylum Verrucomicrobiota; class Verrucomicrobiia; order Opitutales; family UBA953; genus UBA953. Next base: position 7,810 of record CAITUF010000052.1, read on the forward strand.
TCGCCCGCGGGTCCTTCTGCATGCGCTGGGCGTGGGCGCGCACCTGCTCGGGCGTCTTTAACGCACCCTTCGCAGCGGCCTGCAGAAGGGCTTCGTCAGGCAAAGAATCCCACAAGGCCAAGGCGAGGCGCGCGGCGACGGCGTAATCATCCTGGGGACCAGTAGCGGGATACAGGAAGTGTGGCGAAGAGAGCACATGCAGAATCGCTCGCTTAGCGGCGATCTCGGGCGTGACTACCGGCACGAAGATTTTGGTGAGGTCAGCTTTCTGCTCCACCGTGAGCGGACGGCGATAGGCCAACTGTGCGAAGCGCCACGTAAAGGCTTTGAGCTTTTCCGCGCGGTCCGGAGCCGTCGCAGTGGTGCCAGCATATTCATGCAGCCGCGGGGCGAGCATGGCCGCGGCCTGGAGGCCGCCCTTCGCGACGGCTTCGGTCCACTCACGGGAGACGGACACGCCTCGTTCATAGCCCATGCTGGCGTCGTCGGGCGGCAAGGGCACCGACACGACGTCCACGCTCGCGGAGAACTTGGGGGAGAGGTTTTCGGCCGGAATAACCGACCAAGCCCCACCCGGCGGACGCCACTCCAGTTTAATGGAGGCGGTCTTATCCTTGTACTTGAAGAATTCGACTTTCAGCGGGTAGCTGCGGCCCCCCAAGAGGAAGGCCTGACCCTGACCACTGCGCAGCATGGCAGAACTCACCCAGAGGTCGATGAGCGCATTCTTTTCGGAGCCGTTGGCGGGAGCGTTGACGTAGACCCGGACGCCATTGGGCGTGGTGACACGGAAATCGTATTCGCCGGTATCTGGCGCTAAGAGTGAGCCCGTCCAGTTAATCTTAAACTGTTCCGCCCGCGAGCCGGCGGCCGGCGCCTTCGTGCCAAAATCAAAATTAATGACGGGGTCGATGCGCTCCAAGAACTTGGCCTCATTCTTGTCCGTGTTCGTCGAGTCCCCATCCTTGAGCCCTCGGTAGACCGCCGCCAGGCCACCAGACTCGGTGGTCGAATTACCGCGACGGAAGGAACCGAGGAGGTCGGTGACGCTTTCGCGGTACTGCCGTTCCGTGAGGTGCGCGAGTTCGAGGCGGGGCGGGTTATTGCGTGCGCGGGCTTCGGCCGAATAAAAGGCGTCGTGAATGTATTGCGCGGAGGCGAGCGCTTCAGCTGGCGATAAGGTGCCGGGGTCGTCCTCGGGCATTTCCCGAGCGATGTATTTTGCGAGGAAGGCGACGGACTTCTCACCGAGGAGTGGTTCATCGGACTTCCCTGCCACACCCTGCCCCATCGGGCCATGGCAACGGAGGCAGTCCTCGCGGTAGACGACTTCGCCCAAACGCGGGTCGGCGAGGTTCTTCTTATAATAGCGCTGCCCCTGGCGAACGCCGACGGCGATCAACCCAACGGCGCACACGGCGCCGATAATCTTGAGGACACGAGCAAGGGGCATGCAGGGGTAAGACCCTTAAGCCCATCGGGAAGTTCCGCTAAATCAAGCCCGCTTCCCCGAAGCTAAACCAGCCTTTCCCCGCAGGATCGGCCTCAGGACGGCCCATGACCACATGGTCCACTAACTCCACCCCTACAACCCGCCCGGCCTCGACCAATTGCCGGGTGACGGTGCGATCAGCCGCACTCGGGGTCGGGTCCCCGCTGGGGTGGTTGTGGGCGACGATGGCGGCCGGGGCCCCGTGGCGCAGCGCTTGCCTAAAAACTTCCCGCGGATGCAGGAGCGCGCTCGTCGCCGTCCCCGAACTGACTTCATGCAGGGCCATGAGACGGTTGCGGCGGTTGAGGCAGAGCACCCAACACTTCTCGACGGTGAGGCCAGCCGCTAACGGCTCCATCCGCGCCCAGACCTTCAAGGGCGCGTCTAACTTCTCGCCCGGGTCTTGGGCGCGTTCGCGGATTCGCCGGGCCAACTCCATCACCGCGGAAAGCTCCGCCGCTTTGGCCGGACCCAGTCCACGCACCCGCACGAAGTCCGCGGCTTCCCAGGTCGCCATCGTCGCCAAACTACCGGCTTCCTTTAACAGCGCTTGCGATACTTGCTGCACTGGGGAGCCCTTCGTCCCAGCTCCGATGAGCAAGGCGAAGAGTTCTTCATCCATCAAGGCCCTGGGGCCGAGCCGGGCCAATCTTTCACGCGGGCGATCTTCGGGGAGCATCCCCCCAAAACAAGCCGCATCCGCTGGCCACTCAAGTGCCCCTACTCTTCAGGGGCTAGGCCTTATGGTAACGAGCCAAGGCCTTACCATAGGCTGGGGTGATTTCTTCGAGTGCCGATACGTTCATCCCTAGGTCGTTCAAGAGGCCATCGCGCAGGCCGTAGATCCAGCCATGGACTTGCACCTTCTGCCCGCGCGCCCACGCGTCTTGGACCACCGTGGTGTGGCAGACATTGTAGGCCTGCTCGATGACGTTAAGTTCACAGAGGGTATCTAATTTCGCCGGACCAAGGACTTTCTCCACCGCCATGACATGCTTATGATGGACGTCGCGAATATGCCGGAGCCAGTTGTCGATGAGGCCTAATTTACGGCGCTCCAGGGAAGCCTGCACGCCCCCACAACCGTAGTGCCCGCAAACAATGACGTGCTCGACCTGCAGGACATCGACAGCGTACTGCAACACGGAGAGGCAATTCAGGTCGGTGTGGATGACGAGGTTTGCGACGTTACGGTGCACGAAGAGCTCCCCCGGCAGGAGTCCGACGACTTCATTCGCAGGGACCCGGCTGTCCGCACAACCAATCCAGAGGAACTTCGGGCTTTGTTGCTTCGAGAGGGTCTCGAAAAACTCGGGCCGCTTCCGGCGAATGTCCTCTGACCAGTTTTGGTTCTGAGTGAACAATTCACTGATTTTAGGCATGCCACCGAAGTTGCTGAACAACGTAGCGTTGCAAGCCGTTAAAGAAGATTTGTTCTTGTAGGTATGCTTGGAGCTCACACCGCTATTTTAACGATTTTAGCCCTTCTACTCGGCGGGTGTACGGGGACGTCGCAGCCGACGGCGACTTTCCGCTCGGAAACAGTCTTAAGTGACGGGTTCGGCCCCGAATGTCATGCGTCCAACCTAGTCAAGTTGCCCGATGGCTCCCTCGCTGCGGCGTGGTTCTCCGGAACCAAGGAAGGGGCGAACGATGTGGTTATCCGCTTCACGCGCCAGCAACCTGGCTCCAGCCAATGGAAACGCCCAGTCACCATCGCCGCCCACCCGGGAGTGCCCTGCTGGAATCCCGTGCTCTTCGTCAGCGCCAATGGCTCCCTCACGCTTTTCTATAAAGCGTCCAAACGGATTCCCGACTGGGAAGGCTGGTTCAGCCAATCGGCCGACGGCGGCCTCACTTGGTCCAGTGCCCGCCGCCTGCCGGCGGGCTTCCTCGGTCCCATCCGCTGCCACGCGCTCGCTCGCCCCGATGGCACGGTGCTCTTCGGTAGCAGCACCGAAGCCGCGACAGGGACGAAGCCTTGGCGCGTTCACTTCGAACGCTGCACCCAGCCAGGAGACTGGTCCGCGATCGCTCACTGGAGTCGGAGCACCCCGCCCGACGACACCTCGCCCCTCAACGCGATTCAACCTGCGCTCGTCGACCACGGAGCGGGTCGACTCGTGGCCTATGCCCGTACCCGCGAAGGGGTCGTGGCCCGCACTGAATCTTCCGACGACGGGCGGTCGTGGTCGCCGCTCCGCCCAGCGCAACCTCGCCAAGCCAATCCCAACTCCGGCCTCGACGCGCTCCTACTCCCCGCCGGCCAAACGGTCCTCGTCCTCAACCCCGGCCCGCATCGTCTTCAGCTCGACGCCATCCTGCTCGCCGCCGACGGCCAAGCTTGGACGTCCCTGCTTCGCATCGATGAGGTCACCAAGGGTGAAGTGTCCTACCCGTCGGCCATCCTCGACGCGGAACAGGGCGTCCCCGTCCTCCGCGTTAGCTATACACGTAATCGCCGTGAAATCATCCTACGGACGTTCACGCTGAGCGGCTTGAATCAGTAGCGGCGGGTTCCCTCCCGTAACGCTGCGGGCATCTCTATGGCCCCAAAAGGTTATCCAGAAAGGTATTACGTTCCTCGACTTGGGGACTTTGTTGGCCCCTTCCCTTTGAAAAAGCGGGAATTAGCCTAGTTATGGCCGTTTTAGGCAACCTCCGGGTCGTCTGCCCCGTCCGTCTACTCGACAAGGATTGAAACCTCACCCGTGGCGTGGTGTTGTATCTATATTATGAACCTCCTCGTCCTCGCCCTGCTCGCCGCCGCGACCAACACGCAGCCCGCCAACAATAATGGCAATACGACGAACACGAAGAACACGCCGTCGAAGCCGAGCGCGAAATCGAAAACGAGCAAGCCGTCGACGCAGACCGATGCGGCAGGTAACGCGGTCCCCGCAGCGGATGGCGCCACCGCGAAGAAGGAGTCCGCGGACAAGCCCAAGCAGAAGAAAGGCGAAGAAGGCCCCGCTGCCCCAGAGGCGGGTAGCCCTGCCTCCCTCGTCGGCAACACCATCGACGCCGCCACGCAGATCGCCAACGAAGCCACCAAAGCGGCCATGGAAGAAATCAAGCGACTCCAGGGCCTCGGTGGCGATTCGGCCGCCCCCTCCCCAGGTACCGCTAAACTCGTTGAAGCGGGCGTCGCCGGCACGGCTGCCGCCGCCAAGGAAGTCAGCAAGGCCAAGAAGAAACCGGCTGCCGAAGAAGCCACCACCGAAGCAGAGCCCGCAGCTAAGCCCGATAAAAAGAAGAAGCCCGCCACCACCGAAGAAGGCACCAAGGACGGAAAGGTCTTCGGCGTGAAGGTCGAAGGGGCTCCGCAAAAGCAGTAAGCCCTCGCGATGCTCCCCGAAAACCCCGGATCGCCGGGGTTTTTCTTTGGGTAAGGCCACTGCAACCATTGCGGCTTAACGGGGTTGTATTACTACACTCCTATGCGTACCTCCCTCCTCGCCCTCCTCCTCGTCGCTGGCCTCGCTTTCGCGGCCGATGCTCCCGCCACGGCTCCAGCCGCAGCTCCCGTCACGGCTCCAGCCGTCGATCCGACCGCACCGGCTCCTTCGGTCGACCCGACCAAGGCCACGCCTCCAGTAACCGCTCCGGCCACCGCCCCAGCGGAAACCGAAAAGAAGAAGAAAAAGAAGAAGGGCGAAGAAGCTCCGGCCGCTCCCGTCACGAAGTAATTCGTACGCCGCCTTCACCCAACGAACCCGGTCTCCCCACGGAGCCCGGGTTTTTTGTGCCTACTCAAAATAACAACGGCGAATTTCCGCGATGTCCGGGCGGGCCGCCAACCGCTCCAAGACCAGGCGCCAATCTTTCTGGTGAGTATTACCGATGCATAAGGCCTGCCCGTCCCGTCGACCAATGCGGCCACGCGCGACCAGGGAAACCTTCACGCTAGGGTCGAGGCGTTTGATCTCCGCCAAAACCAACGGGTCCGCCGGAACACAGAATTCGTAATCAATCGAGACTAACCCATCAACCGGGCCGCTCAGGCCGTCCGCCCGAATACCATCCAAGGGGAAGCGTATCTTCGCCAAGGGTGACGTGGGCACGGTCGCACAAGCGACCAACCCAGCCGTGAGTAGGCAGAGCAGGACGCGGGTGAAACTCATCGCCGAATTATTAGTCGACTAAGATCTCGCGCGGGCTCGAGCCATTCTCGGGACCGACGTAGCCCTTGTCATGCAGGACATCCATGATGCGAGCCGCGCGGTTGTAGCCCAACTTAAGGCGACGCTGGAGCATCGATACTGAAGCCCGCCGGGATTCCTTAATAATGGCCCAGCTCTGCGCGACGAGTGGATCTTCGCCTTCTTCGCCGCCCGCCCCGCCGCCTTCGCCGTCCTCGGCCGCTTCTTGGATGGCTTCGACAACTTCTTGGGCGAACTCGGGCGGGCCGTTCTTATCCCGGAGATACTCAACGATTGCCGCGACTTCCTGCTCGCCGACAAAGGCACCCTGCACGCGATTCAGCGTAGCACTGCCTGGCGGGACGAAGAGCATGTCGCCGCGACCCACCAGGGTCTCGGCGCCGCCGCGATCCAAAATGGTGCGCGAGTCGATCTGTGAAGAGACCTTGAAACCAATGCGCGTCGGGAGGTTAGCCTTAATCAGCCCAGTAATAACGTCCGTCGAGGGACGCTGGGTCGCGAGAACCAGGTGGATACCCGCCGCACGCGCGAGCTGGGCGATACGAGCAACCGAGGTTTCAATGTCCTGCGCCGCGACCATCATCAAGTCGGCCATTTCGTCGATAATACAGACGATGTACGGGAGTTTCTCGTTCGGAATACGGATACCGTCATCAATCACGGCCTCGGCGGCCTCGCTTACGGCGGCCTGCTCTTCAGGGCTGAGGGGGAGTTCCTCCTGCTTCGGCAGGCCGGCTTCCTTGGCGAGTTTGGAGTTAAAGCCCGTGATATTCTTCACGCCACACTTAGCGAAGATCTTGTAGCGGCGCTGCATTTCAGCGATGAGCCACTTGAGCGCTGAGGGCACTCGCTTGGGGTCGGTCTCAACCGGGATGAGGAGGTGTGGGAGCTGATTAAAAATCTGTAGTTCGACGACCTTCGGGTCGACCATGATGAAGCGGAGGTCCTGAGGGGTGCAGCGGTAGAGGAGCGAAACGATAATCGCGTTAATACAAACGGACTTACCCTGACCCGTCGCACCCGCGATGAGTGCGTGCGGCATCTTGGCGAGGTCCTGGATGACGGGCTTGTTCGTGACGCTATCCACGCCGAGCACGACCGGTAACTCCATGACGGTCTCAGCCCAAGCCTTGGACTCGATGATTTCGCGGAGGAGAACGTCCTTCCGGTTGCGGTTCGGAATCTCGATACCGACCGTGCCCTTGCCCGGCACGGGCGCAAGGATACGCACGGCTTCGGCTTCCAGATTCATCGCGATGTTATTCGAGAGGTTAGCGATCTTCTCCACGCGCACACCGGGAGCAGGCTTGATCTCGTAACGAGTAATCGAAGGGCCCTGCTGAATACCGACGTCGACGCCGTTAGTGGGGTCGACAGGGACGCATTCCACCTTGAACTGCCTGAGGGTCTCAATGAGATCCTGGGCGCGCTTGCGGAAGTCTTCCGCGGGGCCATTAGTGCTAGCCTTGGGCTCGTTCAGGAGGTTGATCGGGGGGAAAAGGTATTCGCCACGCTTCTTAAGCTGCTGCGAGGCCTTGGCGCGCTCGATCTCTTCGGGCTTCACGATGAGGACCTTGCCGGAGCCGGCGGGCTCGAGTGGCTTAACGGGGGTGCGCGGCTTGGTCGTCGCGGCCTTAAGCTCATCCGCATCTTCTTCGGAATCTTCCTCGTGCGCTTCCTCTTCAGGTTTTTCTTCCTTCAGCGGGGTGATGGTGACGTTCTCCGGCTGAATCGTGGCCGGGCCCTTAGCGGCGACTTCCTCGCGCGTCGCTGGCTCGATGTCGGCATCATCATCCAGGGGAAGGTCTTCAATCTTCACCACGGGTCGGGCGGCCGCGGAAGGCATCGCAGTGACTTCGGCGCCGGCGATATCCTGCTGCTTCCGGCGGAGTTCGGCCGCCTGCTGCTGCTTACGTTGGCGTTCGATAGCCTCGCGAGCGGCCGCGGCCTTACGCTCGGCATTCCAAGCCCCTACGCCATCGCGCATTTCCGTAATCCAAGCGTTGAGGGTGGCCTTCGGGTCATCCGCTAACGCGCCGAGTAGGCAGAAGCCATAGGGGAAGACGAGGATCCAAGTGCCGTACTCGCCAAGGACCGGCTGGCAGA
>CAITUF010000053.1 GCA_903895475.1 uncultured Opitutia bacterium
AGTGAGGGTAAAGTTTAGCGGATACGACGGACAGTGACGCGGCCCGCGCCAGCTTCGACAATGGTCACGGCGACGCCACGCTCCGCAAAGCCGTCGAGGGTGATGGCTTCGAGCAGGCGGCCTTCCACCTCGATGGTGCCCGAAGGCGCCAACACCGTAGTGGCCACGGCGGTCTTGCCGATGTAAGGGGCGAGCGCGGCGGGCGAGGGAACGGCCGCGCCATCGTTGCTACTCGCGTTAGTCAGCGAGCGCCCGACGCCCGTCTGCGGGAGCAGCCGACGGAAAGCGATAAATTCCAAGATTAGGAGCACCACAAAGGCCGCGGCAAAAAGCAGGCTCACGCCCCCGCCGGCCTCCGCCGACAGGTAGATGCCCGCGAAGGACACGACCGCCCCGAGGAACCCCAGGATAATGGTGGGTAAAAAGAACTCCGCGGCAATGAGGAGCAACCCTCCGAGGAGTAAACTAATGGGGAGGACCAGGGAGACTTCCCCTTGGGCTGTCAGGATCGCTAGCATGCCATCAAATTAGGCTGGGCGGGGAGGTTATCCATACTTTTTTGCACCAGTATTCTATAAAACGGGGGTGGAATTCTCACCCCCTCTCAACATAACCTAACTCATGAGTAAGAAAGCCCCCTCCCCCCGCCGCACCCATATTAAAGAAGCCCACACCGTCATGCAGGAAGCCTTGCTGCATGTGGGGGACTCACCGGCGGCGACCGGCGGTAAGAATGCCCAAGTCGCGGCGCATAAGCGGGTCGCCAGTGCCGTCGGGGTTTCGGCCTCGATGCTCTACAAATGGCGCGAGCCCGCCGAACGCGGCAGTGGCCACACCAATCCGCTCGAACGCGTGGCCAAGTTGGTCGCCGCCACCGGCGACGACCGGATCGTCGATTGGTTAGCCCAACAGGCCGGCGGGCATTTCGTGCGCGATGAAGCGGGGACCGCCAGCCCGTTGTTGGCCCGTGACGCTAACGCCTTAGTCAAGGAGTTCAGTGTCATCATCACCGAGGTCGTCAGCGCCGCCGAAGACGGCCGGGTCCTGCCTGATGAATCGCAGGTACTCCGGACAAAGTGGAATGCGCTGCAGAAACGGACCGAAGCCTTTGTCCGTGCCTGCGAAAAGGGTGCTTACGGGACCTCCGCCTGACGATTGCACTTCACCTCGGTGCCGAGACAGCTATCGAAGAGCCCATGGCCGCCTATACCATCCGACGCTACGGCGACCCTGTCCTGCGGGCCAAGGGCGCGCCCGTGCGCGAATTCGGGGAGGCCCTCTTTGACCTCGGCGATGCCATGCTCGCATCGATGCGCGCCGCCAAGGGCATCGGACTAGCCGCGCCGCAGGTCGGGCTCTCGCTACAGCTTTTTGTCGTCAACGTGCACGACGAAGACTTTAAGCCCACCTTGGACGGCAAGGTCGTGGACTCGGAGGAGATTATGCCGATGTTATTTGCTAATGCTAAGGTGACCGTGCCGGCGGGTGAAGGCGAAATCTACACCGAGGGATGCTTGTCCTTTCCTGGTATCACTGGCGACGTCGAGCGTGTGGAAAAGGCCATCGTGCAGTTCCGTGACGCCGACGGTGCGCCGCACACCTTGGAATGCGAAGGCCTGCTTGCCCGCTGTGTGCAACACGAACACGACCATTGCCAGGGGGTCCTTTTCATCGACCGCATGACGCGCGCGCACCAGCTCCTCACCGCCACCAAGGTGAAAAAATTGCAACGCGCGACGACGGCCGAACTGAAGGCCGCCAAGAAGCCCAAAGGCTGAAGCGCCTTACTTACCTGCCGGCTTAGCGGGCTCCTCGAGCTTCAGCACGAGTTGGCCGACGTCGGTCTTCTCGGCGCCGGGAGAGGCGCTGGAGACCTTGAAAGACTTCACGAGATTACTGCCGCCGTCCGTCGTGATATTCCAAGAGGCTGCGGCCGCCGCGGGAGTCGGTGGGCTCACCTCGCCGACCACGTCCGGCAAAATCTCCACGCTGCTCACGCCGATATTGCCGACACGCACGCACAAGTGACGCATTAGCGCGGCGCCCAAGGGGGAGCTCGAACGGTCATAGGAGAGGACCCAGTCACCCGAACCAGCGAGCCGCGGGATAAAGCTCTTCTCGTCCTTCAAAGAGATGGAGCCCGTGTAGACCTTCGGGAAAGCGTCAGCCGGGCCCGTCGTCGTGAGGTAGACCTCGGAGGCGATCACGCGATTCGTCCAAGCATCGGCCATGCGGACGAAGAGCAACGAGGCGGAGTTATCGGCCGTCAACGGGTAGACTTCCGCCCAAATGAGGGCGAATTGGCGAGGCTGCGACGGAGCTGAGCCAGTAGACCAGGAGCCTGCGTAGCCATTGGCTGGCGCTGGCGACAAAGCCTTGGGGTCAGCCTTATTCCAAGCGGCGCGCAACTGCTCCGTCAAAGCGTTTGTGCGCAGGGGCTTGTTGCCTTCCAAAATCGTGATCGCACCGACGAGATGCTGCTGCTTGAAACCTTGGTCGCGGGCGATTTTCTGCAAACGCACCGCCGAAAGCGTCAGCGAGTAATTCCATAGCGTCTGCGGGAGATCGTTGTTCAGGTTCACGGTCTTCGTGACCTCGAGGTAGCGGGTACCAGCGAGATTCCGGAGGCGGGTCAGCGAGGGCTGGGCTTGATTCAGTTGATTCCGGCCTTCGTCGATAATCTTCTGGGCGCGGGCTTTGGCCTGTTCGGCGGTCTCCGCAAAGGCACCTTTGGATTCTAGACGCGGGGCACCCATGATGCTCATGCCCTGCTGCACACGGGCTTGGCCGAGTTCGATTTGGCGCACGGCACGTCCCCACTCCGCCCGTTCGACGGTGTTGAGGTAACGCGGCACCTCTGGGTCCGGGATCATGGGCACGGACGGAGGAGGAGCCGTTTCACCGGCGGCGAAGACGACTAGGCTGGCAAACAGGGCTAACATGGGGTGGGTTAGGATTCGTCGAACTTACGGGCAAACAAAGCATCCATTTCGTCGAGGAGCGGGGATGCGTCCTTGCCCCTCACTGAGAATCTTAAGACCGAACCCTGTCCCGCCGCCAGCATCATTAGGCCCATGATGCTTTTTCCGTTCACGACTTCGTCGTCCTTGGAAACGGTGATTTCGACGTCCGGGTAGCGGTTGGCGAGGCGGACAATCTGGGCCGCCGGGCGGGTATGGATACCCATGCGGTTTTGGACGGTGAATTCGCGCACCAGGGCCTCGGAGGTTTCGGACATAGAAAGGGGTCTTTTCGCCGTTTTAGGCGATTAAAGAGAAAAGGGAGGGGGTACCCCCCTCGGTCAAGGCAAATCCCCCGACCGGAGGGTTCGCTTGACCTTCCCCGCTAGACCCCTCCAATCGTCCCAAACGAACTACCGTGGCCAAGCCCGCTGTCCTCACCCATCCGGAATCCCTGAAGAAGCCTGCCGGTCCTTCAGAATTCGCTAAACACCCCGTCAACGCGGCCCTCTCCAAGGCCGAGAAGGTGGCGCTCTACACCAAAATGGCACGCATCCGCCATTTCGAGCAACGCTGCATTCGCACCTACCAACAGGGTAAAATTGGGGGGTTTCTGCACTTGTATGTCGGCCAAGAGGCCGTCGCCGCTGGCACGATCTCCCTCCTCGGCAAGCACGACCATATCATCACGGGCTACCGGGACCACGGTCACGGGCTCATGGTGGGGATGAGCATGAATGAGTGCATGGCCGAGCTGACTGGTAAGGTCACGGGCTGCTCCCAAGGTAAGGGCGGCTCGATGCACTACTTTGCCCCCGACAAGAACTACTGGGGTGGCCACGGCATCGTCGGCGGCCAAGCGCCCCTCGGCACCGGCCTCGCCTACGCCGTGAAGTACAAGGGCCTGAAGGGCTGCTGCCTCGCCTACATGGGTGACGGCGCGGTCAACCAAGGCGCCGTCCATGAAGCCTACAACCTGGCGGCCCTCTGGGACCTCCCCATGCTCTTCGTCATCGAGAACAACGGTTACTCGATGGGCACCTCCCAAGAACGCTCCACCGCCCACCCGGGTTGCTTGGCGAAGCGCGCCGAGGGTTACGGCATGGCCTGGGATGTCATCAACGGCCACGACGTGTATGAAGTCCGCGCCAAGACCGATGCGGCCGTCAAGCGCGCCCATGAGGAGTCCAAGCCGACGGTGCTCGAGATCTTCACCTACCGCTACTTCGGCCACTCGATGGCCGACCCCGACAAGACGTACCGCGATAAGGAAGAGATCAAGGGCTACCGCGAAAATAAGGACCCCGTCCTGCTCTTCGAAAATGAATTGCTCGCCGAAGGCGTGCTAACGCCCGCCACTCGCGATGCCATCAACGAGGCTGCCATGGCTGAGGCGGATGTGGCCGCGGTCTTCGCCGAGGAATCGCCCGACCCCACGGTCGCTGACATCACCAAGCACATCTATTGGGAAGAAGATAATCGCGGGCCGAATTCGACGAGCCGCGGTACGATCATCTTCGAATAACCCCTTACCCGACCTTTTTTCATGGCTGTCATTACCTACCGCGAGGCGCTCCGCGCCGCGATGCGCGAAGAGCTCCAGCGCGACGAGAACGTCGTCGTCATGGGCGAAGAAGTCGCGCAGTTCAACGGCGCCTACAAGGTGACCGAAGGGCTCCTCAAGGAGTTCGGCCCCAAGCGTGTCGTGGATACCCCAATTTCCGAAGCAGGCTTTATCGGCCTCGGCATCGGCGCCTCCATGCTCGGCATCCGCCCGGTGATGGAACTGATGTTCTGGTCCTTCTCCTACGTGGCGTTCGACCAAATCGTGAACAACGCCGGCAACATCCGCTACATGTCCGGCGGCCTCATCAATTGCCCGATCGTCATCCGCGGCCCGGCCAACGGCGGGACCAACGTCGGCGCCACCCACTCCCACACGCCCGAAGCCATTTTGGCTTCGCACCCTGGCATCAAGGTCGTCTGCCCCGCTACGCCTTACGACGCCAAGGGCCTCATGAAGGCCGCCATCCGCGACAACGACCCAGTGTACGTGATGGAGAACACCATCCTTTATAACGATAAGGGAGAGGTGCCCGATGAGGATTACATCGTCCCGCTCGGCGTCGCTGACGTGAAGCGTGTTGGCACCGACCTCACCATCGTGGCCCACGGCCGTGCGGTCATCACCTCCCTCAAGGCCGCCGA
>CAITUF010000054.1 GCA_903895475.1 uncultured Opitutia bacterium
GCGACGATGAGCAACACGTTCGGACGAACCGGCGCAGGGGCCGCCGCGACGAACGAGACGACACCGAGAAAGGCGGCGAGGAGACGGAGGGTCTTCATGGGGATACTTTCTTGTAGCACCTCCCTGCCCTGAAGCAATCTCCAGACAGGCCTACTTAGCCTGCGCAACGTTACGCTTCGGTAGTTTAGCCAGGTAGGCCGACTCCGCCGCCTTCACCTTGGCCCGCTGGGGCTCGACCTGCGGAGAGAGGTCCGCAATCGTGCGGGCCAGCTCGACGAGGTTCTTCGCGCGGTCGGGCACTTCCTTGGTTGCGGCGGCGAGGGCCTTCTGGGCGCCCAGCCATTTGGCCTTGGCTTCGTCCAGCGTCTTAGCGGCCGCCACAACAGCCTGCTTCTTCGCTTCCGCCGGCAGGGCCGCTTCGGCCAAACGTGCCTTCGCCGTTGCGACTGCTTGCTGCATCGGGGCTAAGGCCGCCTGGGCCTCATTGACGGCTGCTTGATGCGGGGCGAGCTTTGCGATGTAAGCCTTCTCAACGGCCGCCGGCGCCGCTACTTTCAGCGCATATTCTTTTTGTTGGGCGAGACGAACCTTCGCTTGCTCGGCTAATTCAGTTTGGTCGGGACCCAATTGCTTCTCGGTTTCGACGAAGACCGCCCGGGCTGCCTCGACCTTGGCGACATCGCCTGCCACCAAGGAGCCTGCCTGGGTAACGGCGACGACGGCCGCAAAACGAGCCACCTGCGCTTGCGCAACGGCTTGCTTGGCCTCGGCCAGTTCCGTCAAGGCCGTTGCCAAACGTGCGGCGGTTTCCTTGCTGGAAGTAAAATAACGGAGCGTCAGTAAGCCCGAGACGCCATGGGTAGAGGCGTCGGCTTCTGAGGCCTTAGTTACCTGGGCCGTGGCGGCCTGTAGGCGCTTCTCTGTTAACTCGGCTGTCATCAGGCTGGCCGCCAGCTTACGCTCGGCCGCATCGACTTTCGCTTGGACAGCGGCTACCGCCGCCTTGGCCTGAGTCAGTTCGGCCGACGCCGTGGCGGCATCTTTCTTCAAAGTCTCGACGCGAGTCGTCAATTCCGTCACGCGCAGGCGGACCGGGCGCATGATGCGGCCATACTCTTCGATAGCGGCTTTAGCGGCGGCGACTTCGGTGTCGCGCTGGCGGATGGCTTCACCCAACAAGGCCTGGCGTTCGCCTAAAAGTTTAGTCTGGGCCTCGAGCTTACCCGCGGCTTCGGCTTCGGCTTGGCGCAGCGGGCCCAGCGGGGCTTCGAGGGACGGCAATGCTGCCTTGAGCTCACTCCAAGTCGCTTCCAGTGGGGGTAATTTTGCGGCCAAGTCAGCGACCTGCTGAGTCGTAGCCGTCACGCGCGCAAGGGCGGCCTGGTGCGCCTGCTCGTTCTCCGCTTTCGCGGCAATCGCATCGGCGATATCCGCCTCGAGCTTGGCGAGGCGCTCCTTCTCGGCGAGAACACCGACGTTAAATTCAGCCGCCCGCAGAAAAGCGACGTGTTCCTCCCAGCCCGCAATTTGGGCCAGCGAATTCTTGGTGAAGGCCTCGGCGGCGGCGGCGTCCGTCTTTAACTTATTAAAGGTATTCATCTGCCCCTGGACGACCCCTTGACGGGCCTGTAGTTGGGCGAGTTGACCACGAGAAAACTCCAAGGCGGTGGCCTGGGTCTCGCGTTGCTTCTGGGTCGACGCCTTGGTCTTTTCATCGCTCTTCGCACTGGCGAGCACCTTATCCGAGTAAGCCAACGACCCTTCGTCGGTCTTCACCTTTGCCTGAAGGTCAACGAGACGGTTAGCGATCCAATCTAGGTCGAGCGACGACTTAGCAGCTAACTCAAGCAAAGCGCGGCGTTCCGTCTTCGCAGGGGTGAGGGCCTCGGTGGCGACCTTAATCTTAGCGGTCAACTCGGCCTTCGTCTTCACATCCGCGGTCTTACCATAGAGGACCGAGCGCATGGCCTCTAATTCCTTATTGGCCGGCTGATAGCGAACTTCCACCGCGTTGAGTTTCTTCATCACTTCGGCGGAAGCGGCCAAGATGGTGGCATTCTCGGCCTCGGCGGCACGGAGCTTGGCCGTCGCGGCTTGCGCGTCCGCCGGTGCACTCGTTGCCTTCGCGCGCAAGCTCGCTAACTGCTTTTCGGCTTCGGCGATACGCTCCGCGAGCTTCGGCGGATTTACCGATATTTGTGTTAGGTCCTGGCCGGACTCGACGTCAAAGAAGCGAACCTCGCCCAGCCAATTGCCAGTCACGAAAACCTTGGAGTCGGCAAGGGCGACGATTTTGGAGACCACATCGGTTTGCTTGATACCCCGGGCATGCGTCAGGCGCTTACCATCGATGGTCCAGAGGGCCGTGGTGCCGTCGTTACCGCAACTTAACAGCCGGCCATCAGGCGTGAAAGCCACGGACTGCACTGAGCCGCCATGCGCGGCCCAGTTGGCCACGCGCTTCCCCGTCTTGAGCTCCCAAGTGGTAATCGTCCCATCGGTCGAACAACTGGCGAGCACGTTGGAGTCCGAGCGCCAAGCGAGGTCGGTCACGCTGGCCTTATGTTGGCCAAGGTTGAAGAACTCTCCGCCGTTTTCGGACTCCCAGACCATCACGTTGCCATTGCGGTCAGAGGTCGCGAGGAGGATGCCATCAGGGCTGAAGTCAGCGCCCGTCACCCATTCGGTGTGCTTAGAAATCGTGTAGAGTAGTTCACCCGAGGCGGTATCGAAGCACTTCACCTTCTTAGCGTTTGTACCGACGGCGATACGTTTATGGTCCGGGCTGATATCTGCGGACATCAGTTGGTCGAATTCTTTTCCAACCTCGGTGACGCGTCGGCCAGACTTCACATCCCAGACCACGGCGTGGCCAAATTTACCACCGCGGCCACCGCCTAAGATGAGCAAGGAACCATTGGCACTGAACTTCAGCGACCGAGCATACCCTTCGGTATAAGGCAGGACGCCCGCGAGTTCACGGGACTCGGTATCATAGAGGAGAATCTGCTTCTGGCCGGCGACGGCCAAGAGGGAGGTCCAGGGACTGGCCGCCATGGCTGTGACCGCGGTGAGGCGCTGGGTGACGACAATCGGATCCAGCAAGACGTGTTCGGGTCGGGCGACTGGGCCCGTGGGCTTACCAGCCCCGGCCGCCACCGTCAGGTCAACCTTAGGTTTACTCGCCGTACGCGCCACGCTTCCCTTGCTCTGCAGGACGCCATCGGCGATCCACTTGGATAATAAAGCTAAGTCCTTAGCCGGCAAGGGAGAGCCCTCGGGCGGCATAAACGGTTCTTCTTTCTGCGTACTGCAGGTCCACAAGCGGCTACCTCCGGGATTACCAGGGTCCACGACGGCACCGCCACTTCCGCCAGCCACTAGGGACGCGTAACTGGAGAGATCCAGCCCACCCTTCTTCTTGTCGGGATTATGGCAAGAGAAGCACTTATTCTCCAGCAGCGGACGGATATGGTCGTCGTAGGTCAGCTTGACGGTGGCCTCCTGGGCACGCGCGGCGAGACCGGTCAGGCCCGTGGCGGCGAGGAGGAGGAAACGGCGCGAGACCGCGCCCAAACGCGATGAGAAAGCAGCCACGGGGTATCAATGGGTGAAGACGAATTCCTTGGAGTTCAGCAAAGCCCAGAATGCATCCTCGAGGACTGCTTGCCGGTTGGCGGGGTCACTGGCCAAGGCCTTCAGTACCGCGGCTTTCTCCGCCGCCAACGGATGCCGGCCGAAGACGCGCATAAAGAGGTCGGTGACGATAACGTCGTTCGACATACCGTCCGCGATCAGCCGTTCGACCACCCGACCACGACGGATACGGTCGTTGATGGCGTCCCCATTCATCAAGTGCAGGGCCTGCGAAAGGTTCGGATCTGTTTTCACTTCGGAAGAGGCCACTGACTCACGCTTAGCGCGGCCGAAGGTCGTGAGGAAGTAGTTACTGACCGCACCGTCGGCGATTTGCACGGCACGGGCCCCAATCGGCAAGCCTTGGAACTTATTCGGCGTTTCGGTGATTTGCGAGATGGCGTCGAGCAGAACCTCGGCGCGGACGCGGCGGACTTGGGCCCGGGCAAAGTTCAGCTTGTCGCCCCCGTTACTGGCGTTCGGCTTGGACGAACGCTGGTAGGCGGCGGAGCTCACCACGTCCTTCACGAGCTTACGGACGTCATACTTGTAGTCGGTCAGGTGTTGGGCCAGTTGGTCGAGTAAATCCGGATTGGATGGCGGGTTGGAGACGCGCACATCATCCACGGGATCCACGACGCCGACGCCCAAGAAGTGCGCCCAGACGATATTGGAGATATTGCGCGCGAACCACGGGTTCCGCGGCGAGGCGATCCACTCGGCCAACGCCTTGCGGCGGTCATCGCCGGGCTTGAGGTCAGGCTCCTCGCCTCCGAGGAACTTCGGCTTCACATTGGCCTTGGTCAGGAAGTGCTGGGACTCCCCATTCTTCTTGTTGTAGATTATGACTTCCTGCGGGTCGTCGGTGTTCTTCCGGCCGATTTGGGCAAAGAAGGCGTTGAAACCATAGTAGTCACTCATCGTCCAGCGGTCGAACGGGTGGTTATGGCACTGCGCGCACTGGATGCGCATCCCCATGAACACCTGGGCCACGTTTTCGCTGAGTTTAAGCTTATCGAGCTCAGTCTGGTAGAAGTTCACCGGTGGGTTGGAGACCGTGCCACCGTTGGCGGACAGCAGGTCGACGACCACCTCGTTCAACGGCTGGTTCTGTCCGATACGATCAGCCAGCCAGTTGTAATAGAGGAGCGAGTTTTTGTAGAACGGCGGCTGGTTGTTCCCCCCATTGATGCCGGAGCGAATCTGGAGTAACTCGGACCACTTCATAACCCACAGCTCCGTGAATTCTTTACGCTGCAAGAGCACGTCAACCAACTGGGACCGCTTATCGGGGCGCTTATCCGCCAAGAACGCCTGCACTTCCGCGGGCTTGGGATAAAGCCCAACGACATCGATGTAGACGCGGCGAACATATTCCTCATCGGTGCAGAGACCGGAAGGGCCAATGCGCAGGCGGTGCAGGCGCTCATTCACCGCGGCGTCGACGTAATTGTAGGCTTCGGCCTGCGGACGGGTGTAAACAAGGTCCTTGGGAATCACGACCACCTGGGCCGTGACGCTATAGACATCGAAGCGGGCCAGCATGAAGGCCGCGCCGCGTTCGGCGGAAGTCACTACGCCCTGCTTGCTGACCTTCGCGACAGGGTCATTGTTAGACATGAACAGCGCTAGGTTGGTCACATCGCGGTCGGTGCCGTCGGAATAGGTGGCGCGAACGGTGATTTGCTGAGTGGCGTTGGATCCCTCCAGGACGATTTGCTTGGGGAAGACCTCGATGCCGGTCACCGTGGCCACGTCGGGGGCGTCGTCGTGGGCGCCCTTCGCGATCCATTCCAGCAGGGTTCGATTATAGGTCGAATCTGCCTCGAATACTTTATTGCCGGTATGCGGCACGGCACCGATAGACTTCTCAATCAGCGTGCTTTCCTCGGGGATGGCTAAGTTGATACGACGGCCGATCATCTCACGGGTGAGGCGGCTATAGTCGCCGGCGGGATCCATGCCAAAAAGCGAGAGACGGAAGCCGTCCTTACCGCGGGCCGCACCGTGACAACCGCCCGCATTGCAGCCGCCGCGAAGAAAAACCGGCATCACATCGAGGCGGAAGGAAACCGCGCGATCCTTGAGGCCATCCTTAACCTGGACTGGCACCTTCGCCGAAAGACCGCCTAATTCGGCGATGACTTCGGTGGCACCGCTGTCGGCGACGGCATGCGCGGAATACTCTTCCAGGGAGGCCACCTTCGGATCAGCCACGCGCAGGTTTGCAAAAGCCGTCACATCGCGGGTCGTGGCGTCCTTGAAGGTCGCCAGCACCACTAAGCGGTGAAAGTCGCGCTTGGACTCGAGGGCTACCGCGGACGGGAAGATTTCGAGCTTCTCAATCTGCGTGAGCTTTTGCGTCAGGTCGGCCGGAGCCGGGGCGGCCGTTAGGAAAGCCGGGGCACACGCCGCCAGGTAAGTGAAGATCAGTCGGAAGGAAGTCATAGTTATTGCTTGTTGCCCGCCGCGGCTTGTTGGCGGAGTTGTTCGAGTCGGGAAAGAACCACCGGGGCGGCGGGCGCAGCCGCGGCGGGCTTGGTTGCATCAGCCTTCGGGGCTTCGACTTTGGCGACTGGAGCCGGGGCGGCTTTGCGCGGGGCATCGACGCGTAGACTGGAGCCGAGGGCGACACGGTGCGTCGTCGTGCCACCAGCGACGGGGACGTCCACTTGGATGAAGAGATTACTAAGCTTGCCGGGGAAGCAGTCCTTGCCTGGCTTCAGGCGGAAGGTCAGATCCGTAGACGCCTTGGTGATTTTAATCGGCTCACTGGTAATGGTATCAGGAATGCCAACCAAGCGGGCGACGGCCTCCCCTTCGAACGGCTGGAGTTGCTCGAGCTTGGTCGTTACGATGCCCTCCTGCCCCTGCTCGATAGCCGCCATCGGAAATGCGGGGGCCGCGACATAAGCTGGCTGGGTCTTCAAGCCACAGAACGGCGAAGCGTTAAACACGCGACCGCGGCCGGCATCGGCTTCGCCCATCACGACAAACTTCCACTCCGCCGTGGCCACGCCCGCGTTGGCATTTAGCTGGAAGAAACATTCATTAGCCCCAGCGGGAATGGTCATCTCCCCGAGCGAAGAAATTCCTGGTGGCGTCCACACCATGACAACCCGAATGGCAGCGGCGAAACCTGGCTTGCGCTTGGCAACGACCTTAAGGTCATAGACGCCATTCTGGACGAGCGGAACCTTCGGCGTGTCGATTTCCAAAGCGTAAGGCGCCTCTTCGACTACCACGACCGGCAGGCGGTCTTCCGTATCAGTGAGGTAGATAACATTACCGTCGCGGACGACGTCGAAGTTCTGACGGAGACGACCGATGACCTTGTTCTGGGGGTCCACGGGCTCTAAGCGGACTGGTACGATGGCTTGGCCCAAGGGGGCATCCGCGGCGGCCTCAAACAGCAGCGGGGCGTTCGGCATATCCTTCGGTGCGTGTTCGGTCAGCAGTTTTACACCGGCGGGCAAGCCCGGCGCGACGAAACGGAAATCTCCACTCACCCGCGTACGGGAGAAGTTTTCGAGTAACGCCATCCGACCACCCCGCGGAACCGCGATAAACTGACGGTAGTGCGAATCGTTCACCGAGTATTCGGGGGAAGCGAAGGTCAGGCGCGGCTGCGAGGCGGTGAGCTCGACGCGGTAGACAAACTTGGGGCTGCCCCGATCCAAGTGATCGCGGATGCTGAGAATGTATTCGCCATCGGCGGGCACCGTGACTTCGAAGCGGGAATCGAGGCGCCGCGTGCCGCCGCCGTCATCGTTAGAAATCAAGGCGGCCCCGGCGGCACCACGCAGACTGATAACCGGATCCAGCGGCGAGCCTAACCCCTGCGCGTAGGCAAGGCCGGTGAGGACCTGCCCTTTCTTCAACGTGAGACGGTAGTAATCCGCGTCGCCCGGCTCGCCAATGATGCCATTAAGCGCATAAGCCTCGGCAGGCGGTACTGCGTTGGCCTGCTCCCGGGCACTGTTCGGCTCGGACTCTAAGAAGTTATCCACCTGGGAAATGCGAAACGGATTACCTGACGGCGCGGGCGCCTCGGCGGAAAACACCTCGAAGTTAGGATCCTCCTCGGACGGCACCGTCACCGAACCCGTAAAGGAACCTTTGGCGTCGATGAAACGTACGTCGACTTTTGAGCCGACCTTGCCGCCCGCAGGGAAGACCACATCTGGCCGGCGGAAATCGCCCACGTGTAGGCGATAGAACGAGCGCGTCGAACCGCGGTAGGAAGACTCGCGAACCATCACGTAGTAATCGCCGTCGTATTCCGCAACAAAGGAGCAGTAGCCATCTTGACGATGCAAGATCGTGTCGTCGGAAAACGCCTTCTCGAACCGATCCTTGTCGAGGATCGCAATATACGGATCGAAGTTTAAGTAACCAAGACGCAGCCCATCGACCTCTAGGCTGAGGCGCTGCCCTTTTTTCACGGTGACCTTAAAGTAATCCACATCCTCGGTGAGGACGATGCCCTCGATGGTGCTGTTCAGGGGGATTACCTGGGCTTGCGCAAACTCTGAGTTCGCTTCCTTTTCGTCGACCGTTGGATAAGGGCTAACAAAGAATTGGCGCGGGTGGGAAAGGCCCGTCCGCGTGCGCACGCGCACTAAGTGACTACCCAAGGTAGCATCGGCGGCCACCGCAATGGTCAGGTCGACCTTGCCCGCGGCCACGGCATCGACGCTTTTGACGGTGAAGCCGGGGTCGTAGAACAAGAGCGTCTCGAAGTCCTCGAGGCGCGTGCCAGTCACCGAGAGCTTAAATTCGGAGCCGCGCTGCCCGCCATTCGGCTTGCAGGCACTGAACTCGGGGTAAGCGGCCCGCAATCCCGCCGTCAGGCAGAGCAGGACGGTAAAGAGACGGGGCAACATGGGCGGACGGGAAGCCGCGGGAGGGACGCTTAAGCGAGCCACTCCTGCATGACGCGACCACCGTTGACGATATCGATGGGGCGACCGCCATCGGAGACGATACGCTTCTCAGCGTTAATGCCGAGTGCGCGGTACATCGTCTTGGCAAGGTCTTCCGGACCGACCGCGTCGCGATCGGGTTCACCACCGAGGGCATCGGAAGCGCCATGGACATAACCTTCCTTCACGCCACCGCCGGCGAGGGCCACGGAGAAGACGCGCGGCCAGTGGTCACGGCCGTTGGTGCCGTTGACGCGCGGGGTGCGGCCGAACTCGGAACTGACCATGACGAGCGTGCGCTTGAGCATGCCGCGGTCGGCGAGGTCAGTGATGAGGCGGGCGAAGGCTTGGTCGAACTGCGGCGCTTGGCCGTCGAAGCCGCTCTTGATGTTAGAGTGGTGATCCCAGCCGCCGAAGTTGACGGAGACCATGCGGACGCCGGCCTCGACGAGACGGCGGGCGAGGAGGAAACGCTGGCCTGCGGCATTACGGCCATACTCGTCGCGCATCTTCTCGGACTCCTTGGCAAGGTCGAAGGCCTCACGGGCCTTAGCGCTGCTCACGAGACCATAGGCGGCCTGATAGAAGCTATCCATCGCACCAATGGCGTCGGACTTCTCGGTCTCGCGGAAATGCTGGTCGACGCTTTCGAGCAAGCTACGACGGCGGTCAAAGCGCTGCTGGTTGATGTCCTTCGGTGACAGAAGGTCACGCACGGTGAAGCCCTTATCGGCGGGATCGCTACCGAGGGCAAAGGGACCAAAGGCGCTACTCATGTAGCCCGTGCCTTGTTCAGGGACGGACTGCGACGGCACCACGACATAGGGAGGGAGGTTGTTGCGCGCGCCTTGCTCGTGCGAGATGACGGAACCGAAGCTTGGAAACTTAATCGCGGGGCTCGGACGGTAGCCCGTGAACATATTATGCGTACCACGTTCGTGCGCCGCCTCACCGTGCGTCATCGAACGCACGACCGTGAGCTTGTTCATAATCTTAGCGATGTTGACGAATTTCTCGCCGACATACTCACCTGGAAGGGACGTCTTAATCGGCGTATACGGACCACGGTAATCCGGGGAAGCGAACGGCTTGGGATCCCAGGACTCGTGTTGCGCCATGCCGCCCGGCAGGTAAATGTGAATGACCGCATCGGCGGTCGCTGCGAAGCCCTCGACCTTCGGTAATTCGAGCGCTTGGAGCTGCATCATTTTAGGCAGCGTGAGGCCAATCGTTCCGAGCATCCCAACATGGAGGAAGTCGCGGCGGCTGAAGCCGGCGCCGACCGTGGGGTGGTCACCTTGGCAGAAACGGTGCATTTTCATGTCGGTAGGGGTAGGGGCTTGGGGTTAGGGGTAAGACAGATGAAGACGCCTCAGGTTGCCGTTTAAATAAAAAAATATAGCAATTACCCCCTCCAGCGGGGCAGCGAAAGGGGACACCCTGCCCCAGCCAACCTGCTGGCAATAAGTAGAGTTTCTGAGCATTTCTATTTGCGGGGGCCTAGCTGGGCAGCTTGGGGCTGATTTTACGGCAACCCGAAGCCGCTTTTGACATTGGGCGGGGCGTTAAGTAGTAATGCCCCACCCCCAACCTATGAGCACCCCTGAAACCGACGCGTCCAGCGAAGAGCCTAAGTCCCTTACTTGGGGATTCCGCCTGCTCCTCGTCTCCTCCGCCCTCTACATTGCCGGGTGTTCCGCCTACTTCTCCGTGCGAGGGCTCGGCCTGCTCTTCGTCGGCTCAGAGATACCGGTCATGGTCATGGCGGCGAGTTTGGAGGTCGGCAAGTTGGTCGCGGCCTCCTTCCTCTACCGCTACTGGGACCGCATCAATGGGGCCATGCGCTTCTACCTCACGGTGGCGGTCGTGGCACTCATCGCCATCACCTCGCTTGGCAACTACGGCTTCCTGGCCCGCGCCTACGAGAAGACCATTACGCAGATTGCCCTTAATGAAGGCCAAATCGCCAACCTCGAAAAGGAGATCGCGGAAATCAACAAGCAGGTCGAGGACGCCCGCGGCAAGAACAGTCGCGTGAACACCTCCAGCCGCGAAGACCTTACGAAGGCGCAAGCCCGCCTTGTCCAGGCCACGGAAGACCTCGCGAAGGCCCTCACCCGCGTCCAAGAACAGCGCAAGTCCCTCGCTGACCGCCGGGCCACGGAAATGATTGCGCCCACCCAACGCGGCAGCGACCAGACCGCGGCGATTTCGAAGTCCATCGCGGCCGAAGAAGCGGCCATCGCCAAGAACGTCGCCGCCGAAGAGGCGACAGTCCTCGGCCTGAACGATCGGCTCAAAGTCCTCGACCAAGCCGTCGCCGCCTACACCAGCCAAGGCACGACGAGCCAGTTCCTCTTCTTCGAGAAGGATAACGTCAAGAAGGGCCAAGAACTCCGCGAACAACAGCGGACGGAACGCCTCGAAATCCTCGCGAAATTAACCGAAACGAGCAATCGGATTGAACGTATCCGCGCCGACGCCAACGCCCGCATCAAGGGCATGCGCGCCGACCAAGCCCAGGTCAACGCCACCTCCACCCAGGAGACTGCCACCCTGCGCGCGACCTTCGACCAAGAACTCGCCCGCCTCGATACCGAAGAGAAAGGCCTCCGTAAATCCGGCGCCGAGAACCTCGCCGTCCTGGAAAAGCAAATCACGGCGCTGAATGAGCAAGGTCAAGGCAAGGTCACCTTGACCGAAGGGGAAACCGAAAAGCTCTACGCTTCCGTCCGAACGAAGAATACCGAGGTCTTTCGCCTGCGTGAACAGATTGCTTCCTCTGATATCGGCTCGTATCGCTTCGTGGCCCGCGCCTTCGACGCTGAAGCCGATGATGTCGTCAAGTGGCTCATGCTGGCCCTCGTCGCGGTCTTCGACCCACTGGCTGTCTGCCTCGTTGTCGCCTTCAACATGGCCGTGACGCAACGCCGCCGCACTGCGGCGGAAGTCGCGGAAGCCAACGGCGGCGGTAGCGCAGCTGGCCCCGTTCACCGCAAGACCCCTTGGACGGCCCTCGAAATCACCATCGTGGTCATCCTGACGTCGGTCATCGCGCTGATCGCCGCTTGGTTCTTTATCACCGAGCGCTCCAATTCGTATGCCCGGTCCAATGCGAACTCGACCGTCTTCATCCCGGCCGAGAGCTTTGCAGTCGTCACCTTTCGCCCCGACGAACTTCGACAGAAGTCCAATCAGGCCTTTCCGGCCTGGCTCGAGCGCACCGGTGGTAAAGGCATGTCCGCGGCCGTCGCCGAACTCGTAAAGAACGGCCTCGACCCGCACTCCGAACTCTATGCCTTCGTCAAGTTTCCGACCCAGAACGTCGCCTCGCCCGACGCTAATCGTCCGGTGATGATTTGCGGACTGGTCATCCGGGTTAAAGATCCGGTCGTGGCCGAAGCTGCCCTCTCCCGCGTGGCTGACCAGATGAACAACGCCATCCGCGGCGAGACTGGTAAAACCACTTCACACCTGTCACGCAGTCGCTCGATGGTCCGTCACGGGGAGGGCCGGTACATGGATCCAGAAGGAGGGTTTTTTACCTTTGGTCTGACGAACCGGACCGCCATCATCTTAGTTGAGTTCGAAGGCAACCCGCAGGCCCCTTGCGTGGAAAAGGAAATCCGCCTATGCCTCACGCCCCCACCCCGCAAGCCCATCAAGGGCACGGAGACGCACGATAAACTCCCTGCTTACGCCTGCACCCAGGCCGGCGCCTTAACGCTCTGGTTTGACGCCAACCGTTTTTTCCGTCGCCTGCCGATGAGCACAGCGACCAAGCAGCGCTACGAACAACTCCAGCCTTCCTTGGACTTCGAACTGCTCCTCTCCCTCAGTACGGTAGGCAACGACACGCTCAAGCTCGCTGGCAGTTACCTCTACCAATTTGACCGCTTCAATGAAGCCTCCCCCCGCGAGCCGCTCAAACTGCTCGCCGCGGTCGATGCTCCCAAGGCACCTGACCTCGGCTGGAAACTCATCAACCGTTGTATCGACACCATTGACTATGATGCGATGGTGGAACGCATGCGCGGCGCCCTCGGCGACGACCAAGCTCCCGGCGCCCAGCAAGTACACGTGCTGAAGGACATCTCCACTTCCCGTGATGCCAAGTTTACGATGTCGGCGCGCTTCGACGCCAAGGCCGGCCCACCGGTAATGGCGGCCATGGCGATTCTTTCGCAATAAGGCATGAAGGCACGGCGCTCACTGAACCTCCTAGTCGCCGCCGCGGGTTTGGTGTTCCTCTCGGGTTGCGCCACCGAGACCCTCACCGATAGCGCGTTCTGGTCCTACCTCCCCTTCACCTCCAACAAAGGCGGCAAGGGCTCTGGTGGCCCGGGCGGCAGCGACGCTCAGCAGCCGAAGGTCGACCACGTGCCGACAGCGAAATCGACCGACGGGTCTAAACCGACGGCGACAACGCAACGCTCGACCGATCCGGTTTCCGAAGACTGGAACGACCCCGTGAAGCCGAAGCTGGCAGCGGAACCGTCGAAGCAGTCGAACACGCCTCCGCGCGCACCGAACGACCCTGCGGGCCGCTCGCCCGCGGTGGTTACGGATGTCGGTGGCTTGTCGCCGAAGGCTTCGCCCGCGAGCCTCCCGTTCCGAGCTGACCTACCGACTGCACCCGTTTCCGTGCAGGGCTCGGGCCCCGCCCTCCCTTCGCCGGACAGCAGTGCTCCCGCCCCTAAGAACGCCGGCCCGGTTACTGTCCCCCACCCCGAGCTCAACCCGACTGTGCAGACCGCGCCACGCGCACTGGGCTTAGGCGATCCCACGGCGCAGGCGCCCGCCAGCCGTACCCCGGCCAGCAATCCCGAGACCCTCGACTTGCCAGGGCCGAAAGCCAAACCCCAGCGCACCCCGTTGCGCTTGCCTGAACTCTTGGTGGATGGAATCGGTCCGACCACCGTGGGTAAACCCACCATCGCCGAATTGCCGAAGCGCACGGCCCCACCGCTGTCGGGCGATAGCCTTAACCTCCCTCGCGAATTCCTAGGTGAACCTGCCGAAGGAACGTCCGGCCAAGCTTCACGTCGCTTACCTCGGGCCATCACCGATGACCCGCAACGCCCAGCGCCCCCAACCGCTACACTCCCGCTCCCAGGCATCCCTGCAGACGCGCCCACGAGCGCCGCTGGCCAAGCGCCTACAACGGGAACCCTCCCGGGCCAGCCCAATCCAGCAAAAATCAATCCTAGCGGCCCTGCAGTGGCTATCCCGGGAGCACCGGACACCAAGGCCTCTGACGGGCGCACCCTAACTGGTGGCGTAGCTGGCGGTCCCGCGACGACCAAGGCCAACGGGGAATCGGCCCCTCTGCCTAACGTAGGCCCGGTGCCTCCGCTGCCTACTCCCCCGATTCCCGCGCCCTTCCGTCTCAGTGAGTGGATTTCCAACGACGCCCTGCACCAAGCTTGGCGTCGCCAACAGAGCGAACGCGCTCAACTCGAATCAGACATCCGCGGCAGCGAGCAGCAGCGCCTACGCCTCATCCTCGACACCTATCTCCTCCGCGAAAAACCCGCGGAGAAGAACGAAAAATAGGCAACCGCCTTGGGCCTAAGCCCAAGGGATCGTAAACTGGTTCTGCTTAGACGCGTTCGTCTGCTTGCGGGTCGGCGAATAGTCATAAGTCTGCATAGTGCCGTCCTTACGCATTTCGATCAGACGCAGCCATCCGTCTCCGCCATTGGGCTTCATCTGGAAATTGACGAGTAGCTGGGGTACGACGTGGCCTTTGGTAGTCGAGGTCACTACGCGGCCCAGGCCGTCACCGAGGACGTGGCCATTGAGAGTCAGGAGGAAGTTCTCGTGGCGCGAGATCAACTTGGCCCAGAGCTCTTCGCCGTCGTTGACGTCATCCCCTCCCTGCTTGGCCATGACGTAAGCGTGCGGATTCCAGTCCTGCTTGGTCCCGAGCTTCTTCCAGTCGTAGCGCGTCTCGTCGTGAAAGATGAGCACGTGAGTCAGAAGGATGACCTCGCGATCGGGGTGCGCCGCAACGACTTCATTGGCCCAGCGGACGACGTCGTTACGAGGTCCGAACTCCAGACAGAGCACGAGGAACTTGCGGCCACCGGCTTCCAGGAAATGCCAGCTGTTCTCGGAGCGATCCGGCTCCTTGTCGTAGTTGCCCTTCCAATGCTTGGCTGCGGCCAAGTCCTTTACCGGGAAGAACTCTGACAGCATGCTGGAACGGTCGGAGCCGTTACCGCGCAGGCCGTAGTCATGATTACCCGGCACCAGGCACATCGGCACCTGCGCGTCCATGAGGACCTGCATGGCCTTGCGGGCGTTAGTCCATTGTGGGACGGTGTTTTGGTTCGTGATGTCGCCCAGATGGAAGACGCCGGCGAGGCGGCGACGTTCGCGTTGTTCGACGAGCCAACGGGTCTGTGCGAGATAAGTCTCAGGATACTTCTCGGAGTAATACTGGGTGTCCGGTAAGACCGCGAAGGTGAAGGAACCTTCGGCCGGCAGTGGCGGCTCGCCGTCTACCAATACCGCGTCGGCGTAGGGGTTAGGCTTGGCCTTGGCGGCAGGCGCCTTGGGGTCCGCGGCGCGGGCGATAAACGGCAGGCAGCCGAGCGCAAAGGCCCCGCCGGTCAGAAGAAAGTCGCGGCGGGAAGGCGGGCGGGGACTGCTCCCAGGGGTTGGAGTCATCCGACTAACCTAAAACGAGGGCGACCGCCTGCGAGGCTAATTCACCTACGTAAACGAAACGGACGAGGTTACCCTCGCCCGTTCGTATCGACCGCAGCTAAAGCTTACTTCAACTCCGCGACCTGGATGTTGCGGTACTCGACCTTCATTTTGAGCCCGCCATGGATCTGCAGGCCGATAGCGTAAGGGGCTGGGTAAGCGGGGTCGGTCAGCTGAGAGACTTGCTCGCCGTTGAGCCAAACGGTGTAGGTGTCACCCTTGGCGCGGAAGACGATCTGGTTCCAGCCATCCTTCTTCCAAAGCTTTTCGACCTTCGGAGCAAAACCGGCTTCCGGGTACTTGCCGACGTAATAGGTACAGGTCATGTCCTTCTTCAGGCTACGAGAGACCCCAATCTGCATCTGCATGTCCTTCTTCCCAGCCTTGTCACGGCGCACCATGATGCCGCTGTCGATTTCACCACTGAAGCGGCACTCAAGGGAGATGATGACGTCGCCGTAGGCCTTCTCGGTGTAGAGCATATTGCCCTTCAGCTTTTCATCGTTCTCGCCGACGAGGACGCCATCGACGACCTTCCAGAATTTATTCTCCTTAGCGTCCTTCCAGCCAGTGAGGTCCTTGCCATTGAAGGCGGAGACGTAGTCGACCTTGGGCACAGGCTCAGAAGCGGGAGCATCGGCGGCACGCAGGGTGGCCGTCAGAGCCAAGGCCAAGAGGGAGAGGAAGCGTAGGGAGCGCATAGGGGGGTATCCCCTAGACACCTCAAAGGGGGGCGGGTTGCAAGCCTTGGCCGTCTTTCAAATTGCCAGCCCCTAATAACTACCCTTATCAGAGTCTACCCCCATGCGTTCGCTCCTCCCTACCCTCGCCCTCCTTGTCGCCGGTTCCAGCGCTTTTGCCGCCGAACCCAAGTACGAATTGGTCCCCGACTTCATCAAGCCTAGCCCAGACCGTAAAACTATCGGCAACGGCCACGGTGAGATCGCCGTCGACTCCGCCGGGCTCATCTACGTCAGCGTCCAGGAGGCGAACGCCGGCCTACAGGTCTACGACCAGACTGGTAAGTTCGTGAAGGCCCTCAAGCTGCCCAATTCGCTCCACGGCTTCGTGATCCGTAAGACCACCGAAGGCGAATTCATCTATGCCGCTGTCCTCAACGAACAGCGCCTCATTAAGTGCACGCTCGATGGCGCCATCGTGATGGAAATCAAGGCTGACGACTTCCCCGCCGCCCAAGGCAAGACGAAGGACGGTAAAAACACCCTTAAGTTGACGAGTTGCGACGTGGCCGCCAACGGCGATATCTACATCGTCGATGGCTACGGCAAGAGCTGGATCTTCCAATTCGATAAGGCAGGTAAGTTTAAGCAGGTCTTCGGTGGCCCAACCCAGAAGGTCGCCGAGAAGGGTTTCGCCAACACTCACAAGGTCTTCGTCGATAACCGCTTCGCTCCAGCCCGCCTACTCTGCCTCGACCGCGGCAACAACCGCATGTTCCACCTCAACCTCGATGGCACCAACCCGCAGATGATTGCCGACAAGGGCCTGCGCAACCCGTCGTCCGCCTCATTCCATGGCGAGTTGATGTGCGTCGCCGAAATCGCCGGCCGCGTGTCCGTTTGGAATAAGGAAGGTAAGATGGTCGCCGAACTCGGCGCCAACGACACCAAGGGCCAAACCAACACCCCGGGCGTGAAGCCTGACGCTTGGCGCACCGGCATCGTGACCTCACCGCACGGCATCACCTTTGACGGCAAGGGTAACATCCTCGAGACCGAGTGGAATCAGTTCGGTCGCGTGCTCCGCTGGGACGCCAAGTGATCCGCGGACTGCGCACCGTCTGCCTGCTAGGGGGAGCCTTGTTGCTCCCCCTGTTTGCGTCTGCGCATAATGGCGAGTGGTTGCTCGCGAAGTGCACGATCGGAGCAGACAACAAAGTGACGGTGCGCATCACCGCGGACGCCGAAGCCAACCCGCG
The DNA here is from genome assembly GCA_903895475.1 of uncultured Opitutia bacterium. GTDB lineage: Bacteria > Verrucomicrobiota > Verrucomicrobiia > Opitutales > UBA953 > UBA953. Next base: position 17,215 of record CAITUF010000054.1, read on the forward strand.
CATCAAGACCGAGGCGGACCTCGTCCGCGAGACGAAGGGCCTACTGCTACTGCATGACGGCAAGGCGACCACCGACTTCCTACTGCAGGCCAGCCGGGTCGACCTCGGGGTGGATGACCGCCTCGACCCCGCCGCCCCGCTCGGCCACACCCCCGAAGAGCTGGCCAAGTCCTATACGTTGCTGAGGCTCACGGCGCGGGCCAGTGTGACACCGCGCAAGTTCACGCTCCGCCTTCCAGAAAATAGCCCGCACACGGTGATCCTTTGGCTGGTCGACGAGCGCTTGGAGCAACAGGAACCGCGCTGGGTGATGCTCATCGGCGGCGACGAGTCCCCGCTGATTGAGGCCGACCGAAGCATCAAGGACGAAGACCGCCCTTGGTGGCAACGAAGGCGCGGTTGGGGCAGCTTTCTCCTGAATGTGCTCATCTACGGCATCGGTCCCCTGCTCGCGACATGGTTGGCCACCTGGATCGTGCGGAAGGTGATACCCTGATCAGCTGCAGACGGCATCGACGAAGCCGCCCTTGGCGTCGAAGTGCGGGTTGTGCCCGCTCTCCGGCAAGGTCACGAAATCCACCTGCGGGAAATGCGCACGGATCATCGGAAGGTCTTCGTCGCGCACGTAGCCTGACTTCCCTCCGCGGATGAAACGCGTCGGCCCAGACCACGTTTCATCGGGTCCGATGGGATTACCGAGGATTTCGGGAATCGCAGCGGTCAAGGCCTCACGGTTCACGGTCCAGCGCCAACGGCCATCAGCATCTTGGCCGAGGTTTGTCAGGATGAATTGACGCATCCCCCAATCGGCCACCAGCGGAGTCAGCAGCGCATCAGCATCCTTACGCGTCTTGATTGCCGTGAGGTCTAAAGCATTCATCGCCGCAAACTCGACACGGACGCGGTCGCTATAGGTACGTGGAGCGATGTCGACGATGGTCAGGCGGGAGACGAGGTCAGGGCGGTCCAACACCAGCCGCATGGCGGTTTTGCCGCCCATGCTATGCCCCATCAGGTGCACGGGGCCTAAGGCGAGCTTCTCGAGTAGCGCCACGATATCGCCGGCTAAAGCCTGATAGCCGCAATCATCGCCCCAGGGCGAGGAGCCGTGGTTACGGAGGTCAGGCGCGAGGACGCGGTAGCCGCGTTCAGCCAAGGCCACGCCGGCCGATTGCCAATTACGCGAAGAGCCGAGGAGTCCGTGGAGTACGACCAAGGGCGGTCCTTCGCCGCCGAGTTCGCGCAGCGCGAGCGTCAGCGGAGCGCTCACTGGATGATCCGGCCGGATTGAATCGAAATACCCGACAGGTTCATCTCGAAAGCCTTCGGGTTAGGCGAAGCGGCGAGGCCAGCAGCCTTGCTGACCTTACCCGCACGGACTAAGCGGACCAAGTCTTGGTTGATCGGACGGGAGCCGACATCGGCACCCCCTTCGACCAACTCAGGCACACGGTCAAATTGGCCGTCGGCGAGGAGGCGCTTCGCCAAGCCATCGACGATGAAGACCTCCATGACGGGCAGCACACCCTGGCCGTCGAGGCGTGGGACGAGCGTTTGTACAAGGACGGCCTTGAGCGAGGCCGCAATCGAACGGCGGGCCAAGGAGAGTTGTTCGGCCGGGAAGAATTCGAAGAGGCGCTGGACGGCTTGCTGGGCGGAGCCAGCGTGTAAGGTCGAAAGCACCAAGTGTCCTGTTTCCGCGGCATGAAGGGCCGTTTCAAAGGTCTCCTTATCGCGCATTTCACCGACGAGGATGACATCAGGGTCTTGCCGTAAGGCGGCACGCAAGCCCATCGGGAAGGATTCCACATCGATACCGATTTCACGTTGGCTAAAAGAACTGCGCTCGTCCGCGTAGACATACTCCACCGGGTCCTCGAGCGTGATGACGTGCAGGGCCGAGTTTTCGTTTACGTGGCGGAGCATCGCGGCGAGCGTCGAACTCTTGCCGGAACCGGTTGGACCGCAGACCAGCACGAGCCCTTCCATGAGCTCAAGGGTCTGGAGCATAGTTTTTTCGTCGAGGTTGAGTTCGGCGAACTGTGGCGGCTTGACCTTTACCAAACGCAGGACGGCAGCGGGCTGGTTGCGCTGGAGAAAGGCGTTCACGCGGAAGCGACCCTTACCTTGGGCCATGCGATCAAAGGAATAATCGACCTGGCTATCGCGCACCCAGCGGTCGCGGAAACGGGCGGGCAAGGTCGCATCGACGAACGCATGTAACAGCTCGGCGGTCAATGGGGCCATCTCGGCCTCCACCAGCTCACCGGCGACGCGCATCAAGGCTGGACGGCCGGCTTTAAGGTGTACATCGCTAGCACCGTTTTCGACGGCTAGGCCTAGGAGTTCCTCGAAGATTTTGGGTAGGTCGGCCATGGCGGGGGGCACCAAGGTAAGCCTGTGGTCAGCGAGGGGTCGAACCATAATTCTCAGCGGTGCACGCTGGACAGACCGCGGCGGACTTTTATCACTATTATCATGCGACCCCGCTCCGCCCTATTTGCCCTACTCTGCCTCGCCGCCCTGCCGCTGGCGGCGGTAGAAGTCCTGCCCGCCACCGGAGCCGACAAGCTGAATGAGCCCTTCAGTGTAGACTTCGATGCACAAGGAAAACTCTACGGCGTCGAGTTCACGCCGAGCAACCAGGTCTTCGCCGTCCTCGACGGCAAGATCCAGCCCATCGCAGGCGTGCGCTGGAATAGTGTTCCGAAGGGCGCACAGCCGCCGGCTCCCGCTAAGGCCAAGGATCTCTCCCCGGCGATCTTCAACGGTATCCACGACATCGCGATTGCCCCTGATGGCTCGATCTACATCGCCGACACTTTTCAGCATCGTATCGTCCGGATTGATCCCAAGACCCACGCCGTGACCGCCTTCGCAGGCACGGGTGAAGCTGGCTTTGCTGGCGATGGCGGCGCTGCCACGCAGGCCAAGTTCAACAACCCCTTCTGCTGTTCGCTGTCCCCCGATGGCAAAGCGATGGTGATTGCCGACCTCGGCAACTCACGGGTCCGCCGCATCGACCTCGCTACAAACCGTATCGAGACCATTGCCGGTAACGGCAAGCGTGGCATTGCTGAGGCCGGGTCGCCGGCCCTGACCGCTCCCCTCAACGGCCCGCGGGCCACGTGTGTGGCCAAGGATGGCACCGTCTATATTGTACAACGCGAAGGCAATTCACTGATCGCGCTGAAGGACGGAAAATTGAAGACCGTCGTAAACGTCGCCGGTAAAAAAGGCAGTGCAGGCGACAACGGCCCTGCTGCGGAAGCCCAGCTTAATGGTCCCAAATACATCTGCATGGATGCCAAGGGACGCGTGTTAATCGTGGACACCGAGAACCACGCCGTCCGCGCCTACGACCCGACCAAGCAAACCCTCACAACCGTCGTGGGCACGCTCGGCAAGGCTGGGGCTAAAATCGCCCCCGACTGGGCTAGCACGCAACTCAAGCGCCCGCATGGAGTCCGCATCGGACCAGACGGGAAACTCTACGTCAGCGACAGCGATAACAGCCGTGTTCTCCTCGGAACCGCCCCTTAAGCGGGCTTTCGGCCAGCGCGGCGGGTTTTTGGGTTTGTCACCCGCGGGCGGTGCGGGTTGTTTCCTCTTTCAGCACCCGTCGCAATGTCCACTCCTGGTTCCACCTCTTCGCGTCCTGGACGCCCGTTCGGCCCTCAGGCCTACGCCGGCGCCCACACCGCCCTCGTCACCCCGTTCTTGAACGGCCAGGTGGCCTGGGCTGACCTGCGAAAGTTGGTGGATTTCCAAATCAAGGAAGGTATCGATGGCTTAATCTCCGTCGGTACGACCGGCGAGTCCCCTACCCTCGACTACGATGAGCATATCGCCGTCATCGAGAAGACCGTGGAATACGCCGCTGGTCGCGTGCCGGTCATGGCGGGCACGGGTTCCAACGCGACGACGGAAGCCCTCGACCTGACCAAGCGGGCCGACCAAGCCGGGGCCGACGCTTTCCTGCTCGTCGCTCCGTATTACAACAAGCCCAGCCAAGAGGGCTTGTATCGACACTTCTCGCTCCTCGCGGAATGCACCGCCAAGCCGATTATGCTCTACTCGATCCCGGGCCGTTGCGGCATCGAGATTACCGTCGAGACCGTCGTCCGTCTGCGTCAGAAGCACCGGAATATTATCGGCATCAAGGAAGCTGGCGGCCAAGTCGACAAGGCTGCCCGCCTCGTGCGCGAGTTGGACCCCGAATTCCTCGTCCTCAGCGGCGACGACTCCCTCACCGTCGCCTTCGGCGAAGTCGGTGGCCAAGGCATCATCTCCGTCGCCTCCAACTGGCTGCCCGGTCCGGTCGCGCAGCTCGCCGCCCTCGTGCGCCAGAAGAAGTTCGCCGAAGCCAAGGTCCTCCAGGCTAAGTTGGCCGAAATCTTCAAGACCCTCTTCATCGAGCCCAACCCCGTGCCCGTGAAGCACGTCATGCAGCGCTCTGGCCTCATCCAGTCCGGCGAAGTCCGCCTCCCGCTCTGCGAGATGTCCGACGCCAACCGACTCCTCGTCGAAGCCTGCGCCGACGCCACTCTCGCCAATCTCCGATGAGCCAGCCTATCCGTATCCTCCTCAATGGTGCCAAAGGCCGCATGGGCCTCGCCATTTCCAATGTAGCCGCCGACGAGAAGGCCGTCATCGCCGCGGGCGTCGACCAAGGCGATAACCTGGCCGCGCACATTGGTGCCGCCGAGGTCGTCATCGATTTCTCCTTCCACTCTGCGACCTTGGCCGTGGCACAGCTCTGCGCCCAGCATAAGAAGCCACTAGTAATCGGCACCACTGGCCACACCGCTGAAGAGAAGGCTGCCATCACCGCCGCTATCGCTGGCCTCCCCGTTGTTTGGGCGGGCAACTATTCCGTCGGCGTGACGCTCCTGAATGCACTTGTCCGCCAAGCCGCTCGCTCGCTCGCCGATGCCGGCCGCTGGGACGTTGAAGTCCTCGAGATGCATCACCGCCTCAAGAAGGACGCACCTTCGGGCACGGCCGAAACGCTCCTCAAGATTTTGCTCGAAGAACGCCAGCTCGCCAAGGAAGCCCTTAAGCACGGCCGGGAAGGCTTGGTCGGCGAACGCCCGCTCAGTGAGATTGGCGTGCACGCCATCCGCGGCGGCGACGTCGTCGGCGACCACACCGTCCTTTTTGCTGCGGAAGGCGAACGCCTCGAACTCACGCACAAGGCCTCCAACCGCGAGATCTTCGCACGTGGTGCCGTCCGTGCCGCCCGCTGGCTGAAGTCCCAGCCTGCCGGCCTGTACGGGATGGAAGACGTTCTGGGACTGAAGTAAGCATTAGGTAGAAGCAGGTAGCGGTTGGCGGTTAGGAAAATCCCAAACGACTAGGTAGGGTCGGGACTGCGTCCCGACCTAGCGTCCGGCTAGGTTGGCACGCGAGTGCCAACCCTACCACAAGTTAGAACGAGGACAGCACGTGGTGCTGTCCC
>CAITUF010000055.1 GCA_903895475.1 uncultured Opitutia bacterium
CCCGGGTAAGATTCGCTCGGGGCAATGCGCGTAGAGAATATCGGCTGGCAGCGCGAGACCGCGACTAGCTAACTCGGCTTCCAGCCAGGCTTTTACTTTTTCGGTCGTACCGACCGGAGAGGTGGATTCAAGGATAACCAGATTACCAGCGCGGACGTGCGGAGCCAGCGAGCGGGTAGCGGCCTCAACATACGAGAGGTCGGGCAAACGACTCCCGTCCGGCTGAACGTCAAAAGGCGTGGGGACGGCGAGAATGAAAACCGCTGCGGGGGCTGGGACGGTGGCCGCACGTAAGTTGCCCGATTGCACAGCGGCGCGGACGAGTACGTCTAGGTCCGGCTCCTGGATGTGGATCTTTCCGCTATTGATGGTCTCGACCACCGCAGGGCTGACGTCGACGCCGAGGACGCGCTTACCCTTAGTCGCAAAGATGGAAGCCGTCGGTAAACCAATGTAACCGAGGCCGAGGACGCACAGGTCGTTCATGGAGAGGAAGAGATGGGCATGCTTTGCATACGAATAGACCAGCGGGATACCTCCAGTAACTCGTCGAGGGGAATGGGGGCGGCGGTGCCGGCGGCGGCGGCCCGGAGAAAAGCCTGAAGCGCCCAGCGGTGGCCTTTGTCGGGCGAAGACATCCAGAAGCCGCCGCGGTTAAACCCGGCGATGCCACGACCGCGGCACTTCGTCCAGTTATCGATTTCTACTTCCCAATCCGCGCCGGAAATCCGGAAGTGCTCCTTGGGCTGACTGGGCGAGAGGTCCGTGAGGTAATGAATTTGGCCCGTGGAGCCATCCGCAAACTCTAAGGTGAAGCGACCCGCATCTTGTCCGTCGGCACCGCGATAGGTGGCGTGGACGGAAGCAATCGGAGCGCCCGCCCAGTAACGGAAGAGGTCCACAAAGTGGCAGGCTTCGCCGACAATCCGCCCACCACCGACCTGCGGATCTAACAGCCAATGATCGCGGGCGAGGGTGCCGGCGTTGATAGTGGCTTCAAAATGCTTTGGGCCCGGGATTTGCCGGAGGCGCTGGGCAACGTGTTGGGCCAGCGGGGCGAAGCGGCGGTTGAAGCCCACCATGAGGAGCTGGCCAGTGGCTGCCTGGGCGGCAGCGATTTCCGCTAACTCGACCTCGGAGAGCGCCAACGGCTTCTCGACCCAGACGGCCTTACCGGCCTGCAAGGCCGCGATGGCCTGGGCCGCGTGCTGATGGTGTCGCGTCGACAGGAAGACCGAGCGGACGGCCGTATCGGCGAGGGCTGTCGGTAAATCCGTGGAGACCCGCCAGGCCTTGGCTTGGCGAGCGACAATCAAAGCGGAGGCTCCTCGAGCCGAAACCACATGGGCGACGACCGGGCACGGATTCTGGGCTAAGAGCGCCGGCACGAGCGTGCGGGCCGCAAAATTTCCTGCCCCGATGAGCGCCACTTGCTGAGTGGCAGGCGAGGGCACGGAGGGACGGAGGGTGACGTTTTGCGCTAAGAGGTCCGCGGCATCGCCGTAGGTCAGTAACAGACCCAAAGTCCCCTTGCGGTGCATCGTCCCGTAGGCGCCATCCGCCTGCTCGAACGCTAGGCGTTCGGAGATTAACCCCTCGGTCGACAGGCGCCCTTGAGCCATGAGCGTGAGTACCGCCTGAAAGTTACTCCGCGCCGAGTAAACATCGGTCGGGTCGGGTGAGCCATAGGACTGGGAAACCTGGAAGCTGACTTCGTTGCGGTAGAAGTCCGCGCGGTTCAATTGCAGTCCGACTACGCCAACCAAGACGACTTTACCGTGGCGACGACAACAACGGGCGGCGAGATTAACAGGCTCAGCGGACGGCGTGGAAGCGGTAATGAGTACACCCGCAACACCCGACCCCTCCGACCATGCCAGAATATCAGGCAACGGATCGGCCGTTGGGTGTAACGTGAAGCAGCGGGCACCGAAACGTTCGGCGGCCAGGCATTTATCCGAATCGGGGTCGAGGCCATAGACCTCATAGCCTTGGGCGACGAGTAAGCGCACCGCGAGTTGGCCAATTAAGCCCAGACCACTGACCACGATGCGGTCGCCGGGCTGGGCACCTATCAGGCGTACCCCTTGCAGGGCGATGGCGGCGAGTGGCGTAAACACCGCGTCCTCATCGGTAACATTGTCGGGAATGCGCTCGACGAGCCCATCGGCCACCGAAACGACCTCAGCGTGTGGTCCATTGGAAACGACGCGGTCGCCAAGCGTGAGGTCCGACCGCGTCGGGGACGCCACGACCCGACCGACATTGCAATAGCCCATCGGGATGGGCTGCGCGAGCTTGCTCCGGATGGCCTGGACGGCGGGCAGGAAGCCTTCGGCGCGAATCTTTTGCCAAACTTGGCGAACGCGCTCGGGCTGCTGGCGAGCCTTCTGGAACCAGCCAGCGCGGCCAAACTCCACCAACATGCGCTCCGTGCCGAGCGACACTAACGAATGCGTGGCTTGAATCAGGACGCACCCCGCCGACGGGCCAGGCGCAGGCACGTGAGCTAGTTCCGTTCGACCGGAACCTAAGTGCTGAAGAATTTGTCGCATCCGCGCTAATTAAAATTACTCACCTTCGGCCGGTAAAACGTCCGCCTGTGCCCGCAAATCGTGTTCGGTGAACGTCACCATCGCGGCGATAATTAAGGCCAGGGAATAGAGCAACGGCGTGAACCAGAAGATTAATTCCAGTGATGCGTGAAGGCTTACGAGGATTAGCACGCCAGCCAACGGAATCGCCTCGGGATGTCCGCGGCGACAGGCCCGGCGAATCCAACGCCCCAACCACCACAAGCCAGCGAGGACCGGAAGCATCCCGACTACGCCCCATTCGGCGAGCATCTGCAGCCAGTCGCAATGGGCATAGGTAGCACGAATGGCCAACTTACCATTCGCGTCTTGGAGGGGCTTCTCGTCCGCCTGAAAGACGGGGGAAACCCAGCGGTAAGAACCGGCGCCCCAACCCGTCCAGACCTTGCCAGACCAGCCGCCGGCGCTGGCCATCGCCCAAGTCGAGCGGCGGAGGGGTGCGCGGTCATCGGCGCCGTTGACCTGATAGTTCGCGGCCTTCAACTGAATTTTTTTCTCAAGACTCCGGAAGTCCCCGGCGAAAAAGAAGGCCGCGAACACCACGGCAAGCCCGGCCACAGAGACCCAGATGACATCTCGCGACACCAGCGATTCCTTCGGCGTGCCCAGAAAATAAGCCAGCGGGGTAACGACTGCCAGCAAGAGGAGCACCATGATAGCGGCGCCAATACTCGTCGTGAAAAAAACAAAAAGACCGAGAAAGGCCGCGCAAAAAGCAGCGAGGAGGTAGGGGCCCCCGCGGGTCACGGAAGCCTGGGAGCGACCTAGATGCCAGAATGTCAGCGCCACCGCGACCGCGGCATTTAAATAAAAATAGATGCCGGCGTGGTTCCGGTTGATAAACGTCCCGAACGTTGTCGCGCCGACGGGCACGGGATAGCCGAGAATCTCTTCCAGATAGCCCCGTTGATTCAGAAACCCGTAGACGGCGTAGACGACCGCGACCGCGAGGCCGATCCAAGCGAGGATGACTAGGCCACGCCGCCGGCGCAGGCCAACGCGCAGCGCTCCGAAGATCAGCCAAGGTCCCATTAAGGTAAGCATGAGGCGCCATGCGTTCATGCCACCCGGGTCATTTTCATCGGACACGAACGGCGCCGCGAGGCCGCTCGGCAACCACGCCACCGGCTTCTCCCTGAAGATGCGCCAGAAGAGGTCCTTCTCCACCACCGTGCCCCAGGGGTTCAGGGCCTGCACCGCGCAATAGGTGAAGAGAACTACCACGACCCAGAAAGGAACGGACGTCACCCAATCACGCAGGCATTCCTTGGCGGGCCGGGAGCGCCGATCGCCGTAAAGGAGAACCGCGGGGAATACTTGAGCGACGAGGCCGCCGACAGGGAAGGCCCAATAGTCGATGCTTTTCAGGGCGCTGAAGCCATCGTCGGGATTCGGTAGTCGCAACCAGGTATATCCCAAAGCAAGGGCCCAGGCGCCGAGCGCATAACACTGCGCCCGATGATTTCCCACCGCCGCCACGAGCGCCGCCACCGCTACGCCCAGCAACAGTAGCATCGGCCAGAGCACCACCCCACCCCACGTCCAAGGCACCAGCACGAGGATGGCCGCCGTCAAACCAATGACGGAAATCTCACGGGGTGTGAGCGCTGGCCGACGCAAACGGCGGCCAGCTTCAAAAGTGTGGTCGGCAGCCATGCGAATTAAACGAGCCCCGCTTGATAGATGTCGTGGATGCGCAGCAGACCGAGGCATCGTTGCGTCGCTGGGTCAGTCACTGGCAGGACAGAAATCTGCGACGGGCGATCCTCCATAACCCGGGCGGCATCCCCGAGCGAAACCGCGGGGTGCGTGCGGATGGGATTCTTCGTCATGATGTCGCCAGCGTTAGCCGCGTTGAGATCGATCCCACGACTCAAGGCCCGCCGGAGGTCACCATCCGTGATCAAGCCAGCCAGGATTCCCTCCGCGCCCAAGATACAAGCGGCGCCGTGCGGATGACGGGTCATGGCGATGACGGTATCACGGAGCGAGGTTTCCACGGCAACGACGGCGCAACGCTCGAGCGGTTGCAGGGCTTCGCCCACGGTGAGCAGTAAATTGCGCCCGAGTTGACCTGCCGGGTGGAAGCGCGCGAAGTCGCTCGCAGCAAAACCGCGCTTAGTCATCAAGGCCGCCGCCAAGGCATCGCCCAAGGCCAACGTCAGGAGCGCACTCGTTGTCGGGACTAGGCCCAACGGGTCGGCCTCAGGGCGCGCCCCGATATCGAGGACAATATCGGACTGTGTGGCCAAGGGCGACTGGACATTGCCGACGATGGCAATGAGTGGGGACTTAAAGGAGCGCAGCACGGGCAAGAGCCGCACCAATTCGGCGGTCGAGCCCGAGCGGGACACGAGGATGACCGGATCGCCGGGCTGGAGGATCCCCAGGTCGCCATGCACCGCGTCGGCGGCATGCAGGAAAATTGCGGGCGTCCCGGTGCTGCACAAGGTCGCCGCGACCTTCTGCGCGATGAGGCCGGATTTACCGACGCCACAGAGCACAACCTTGCCGGAGTGCGCTGCAATCAAATCGACGGCCTTCGTAAAGGTGCCGTCCAGACGCGTGGCGAGTTCGGAGAGCGCCTCGGCTTCGGCCTGCAGGAGAGCACGGGCGGAATTTAGGGGAGTGGTCATGAGGTGAAAGAAGAAAGAGCTAAGGCCGGGAGGGCGTGCAAAGGTGCAAGTCGGAGCGCGGCTCCTGTGCAAATATGCAATAGTGGTAAGCGTGCGGTAAAAAGAAATAGGCTGGGCGGCCGTGTGCGGTAACGATCTAAAACAAAATCGAGCTAGCCGAGATATCGCGACAGCTTCGACGTTTGCACCTTTGCACAGGCCGTAGGCCGATTAGCACTTTTGCACGCTGCGGCTCCTGCCGTAGCCTTAGGCCGCCGTCACAGCATCTTCCGGGCGACCGCGAGGTCTTCCGGGGTATCAATCGCGACGGGATGATACTGGGTAACGACGGTCTGGAACGTGAAGCCGTGAGCCAAGAAACGTAGCTGCTCCAGCGACTCGACCGTTTCGAGTTCGGTGGGTGCCAGCTTCGAGTAACCAGCCAAGGTTGCGCGGTCGTAGCCGTAGACGCCGATATGGACCCAGTAATCGCGCCGCGCGACCCACTCGGTCGGATCAACGCCGCGGAGGTGCGGAATCGGACTACGCGAGAAGTAGATAGCTTCGCCATTCTCGGCCCGGACGACCTTAACCACACTGCTAGCCATTAAGCGCTCCGTGGTCTGAATCTTCGAGACCGCGGTGACCAGCCGGCACTGCGTTTCCTTCCAGCGCGTGATCAAGCCGTCCAAAAGGTCGGGCTGAATAAAAGGCTCGTCGCCCTGAACGTTCAGGAAAAAATCGCCGGGCACTTGGTCGATGACGCTCGCCATCCGTGCGGTGCCCGAAGGGCAATCGGGGGAAGTCATCACCACCTCGGCGCCGAACCCACGGGCGACCTGCGCGACCTCTTCGGAGTCGGTCAGCAGAATGACGCGGTCCGCTTGGCGGACCTGCTTGGCTTTTTCCCAAACATGCTGGACCACGGGCTTACCCCCGAGATCAAGCAGAACCTTACGCGGCAGACGCGTGGAAGCGATGCGAGCAGGGATGCAAAGGGTAATGGACATGATGAAATAAGGGTTAGGAGATTCGTTGGCTAGTGGGCTAGGAGCATCGGTGGGAGTGCGGAGGCCGGATTAACGGCCAAGGGGAGTGGGCGTTCGCCACTAGTCAACCAGCCGACCAAGCCACTTGGCCGCTTACTTTCGCGCGTCGGTGCCGTGCTGGAGATACCAGGCGTAGACCCCGCGGATACCTTCGTCTAAACCAATCCGCGGACTCCAACCTAAGCTCTTGATACGCGCGACATCCATGAGTTTGCGCGGGGTGCCATCGGGCATCGCGGGATCAAACTCGAGGGAGCCCGTGAAGCCTACGGTGGTCGCGACCTTCTGGGCTAACTCTCGAATGGAAAGCTCTTCACCCGAACCAATGTTGATATGGCTGGCCTCAGCATAACGGTCCATCAGTAACAAACACGCACTCGCCACATCGTCGGCGTGAAGGAATTCACGGAGCGGCGTACCTGTTCCCCACAGCATCAGCTGGGCGTCGCCGCGGAGCTTGGCTTCGTGCATCTTACGAATCAGTGCTGGGAGAACGTGGGAGTTTTGGAGCGAGAAATTATCGCCCAGCCCATAGAGGTTACAGGGCATTGCGCTGATGAAGTCGCACCCG
>CAITUF010000056.1 GCA_903895475.1 uncultured Opitutia bacterium
CCTCAACCCGCACCAACTCGAAGACATCGTCTCCGTGGTAAGTGAAGTCGGCTTCGCTGGCATCATCGCGACGAACACCACGATCACCCGCCCGCCCGGCACCGAAGAATGTTCTACCAAGGGCGGCCTCAGCGGCGCACCATTGCTAGAACGTTCTTTAGAGGTCGTGCGCTTCCTCACGAAGACCAGCCAAGGACGAATCCCCGTCATCGGTTGCGGGGGCATCACCTGCGCCGCCGACGCCGGTCGATTCATGGATGAAGGTGCCTGCCTCGTGCAGATCTATTCGGGCTTAATCTTCCGCGGCCCAGAACTGGCCCGTGAAATCGCCGAAGGGCTCGCTTGGCGCCAGCGCGACTGGGTCTAAAAGACCATGCACTCCGCTCTCCTCGCCCTCGCCCTGTTCGCCGCCAGCCTCGCCGCGGCGGCGCCAAGACCTACCGCCAAGAAAGGCGATGCGATGGCGGCCGACTCTTGGCGGGCCACGGCTACGACGTTCGAGGGCAAAACCGTCAAGACGGGCGTGCTCGGATTAAGTGAGCCTGGCCTCGTCAGCGGGGATGCCCCGGTCGCCGCGGTCAAAATCCTCTCCGGTAATGATAAGGACGAAACCGGCGGGGAAATCATCGTACTCATGCCACTGGATCGCTTCCAGGATTTCGTGGCTAACTTCTCGCCGCGCCAACTGGGCTCCAACCGCGGCGGCTTCGGCGCACTCTCTAAGGCCAAGACCATCAGCGGGACGTTCGTGACGATTAAAGGCGAAGGCGCCCTACTCTTCGGGCTAGACGCCAAGCAAGCCAAGGCCCTCGACAAGCCGTCGGAAATCCTCGCCACCCAACTGCAACTCGCCAAAGACGGCGTCAAGGCCACCAAGCCCGGCTGGACCGCTCAGGAATTCAACGTCGCCAAGGTCGGTGCCGCTGGTGCACCCGAAACGGCCCGGGAGTGGGAACGGCTCCAAGGCCTGCTGGCGGCCCAAACGCTGGCGGCCAAACAGCCGCGCTGGAAAAGTAAGGAACTCCTCGACGCCCTCAAGGCTGGCACGCCTCGCTTCACAGTGGAAGATCCCGCCGCGAAGGTCGAGTGGACCTTGCTCTGGAAATAAGCGGGCGGCGGCTTACTTGACGGCCTTGGACTTCTCGCGGACCGGGAGGTGCACTTCCGACTGCTTCATGAAGAACGGCACGAAAGGACTGTCCCAGTAGACGCCATAGGCTTCCCCCGTCACCTCGAGTTCCGCCCGACTCTTAACCCAAGCCCGGAGTTTCTCTTCGGCTTCGCGAAAGTTCTCCTCGCTGTAGGAACCCCGGATGCCAATCGCGGCGACAGCGCGGACCGGCACATCTTGGAGCTTCACTTCATTGCCGGGCAATAAGTCCACTCGCTTGGCGGAACCGGCATCCATGTAGAACACCATGACGCCGGGCTGCAGGCGGGCCTCGACCGGGGCCGTCATCGGAATATTATTCTTACTGATATAGCGGAAGAGCTTCCCGAAGAGGTTATTGTTGGCCGAGAAATACGCCTGCGGGGATTCGGCAACCATCAGACGGGCCGCCGGCAGAGACTTGACCTCGAGGTCGCCCGGGGCGGTCCGGGGGTAAGCGTCTTCGGCACCCTGCGCAGAAGAAGAAAAGAGGGATGCCATAAAAAGAAGGAAGAGGGGCCACTTCATGTAAGCTAACATGAAAACTCCCTTGAAATAGGCAAGTCGCCAACTCAGTTCCTGCACCCTTGCCAGCCGACCTAAAAGCGGCTTTCTTAAGGCCATGCCCGAAACACCGGAAAATAGATCCTTTGGCTCACGCCTCGGCCACAACTTCCTGACGGGGATGTTCCTCGTCCTGCCGCTGGGCCTGACGCTTTACGTCATCTCCATCCTAGTCGGCCTGATTGCCGCCCCCGTGGAGTCAGTCTTCCAAGCCGTCTTCCCGCTATTCTTTCCGAACAAAGAAATCATGCCGGATTTCAAGACCGGCCTTAATCACGCCTTACTCGTTCTGGCGTCAGCCCTCGTCATGGCCGTTATCCTATCCGGCCTCGGCTTCCTCTCAAAACGACTCTTCGGTAAAGTCCTCCAACGCTGGTTCGCCAGCCTACTCGAGCGGATGCCGGGCTTGGGCGCCCTCTACAATTCTATCCGCCAGATGGTTGACGCCCTCAGTGGACGCAACAAGGACACCTTCCGCCGCGTAGTCATGATTGAGTTCCCCCGACCCGGGATGTGGACCATCGCCTTCGTGACCCACGAGCAACCGACGGTTTTCAGCCAAGCCATCGGCAAGCCAGTCGTCAATGTGTTCGTCCCCGCAGCGCCGGCGCCAACCACGGGGGTCATCCTCCACCTCTCACCAGAAGAAGTGCGTGAAACTAAACTCACCGTCGGTGAGGCCCTCGGCCTACTCATGAGCTTCGGCTCCGTCATCCCCAAGTCCGACGACAAGTCCTAGGCCGTAATGTCGTCGGCCTCTCTCCGCTGCTTGGTCCTCGGGCGCGACCCTTCCGGGGAGTCGCACCTGTTGCTCACGCTGCTCGAGCCCGAACAGGGCCTGGAACGTTGCCTCATTCGCCACTCTCACGCCAAGGGGGCGACGCCCCCCGACTTATTCGACGAGTGCGAAGTGACGTTGGAACGGGCCAAGGACGGGGGCACGCGGTTCGCTCGCGACTACCGACTACTCACCCGCCGCACAGGCATCGCCCGTAGCCATCGGACGTTGGAGCGGGCCTGCCGTTTTGCGTCGATGATCCGCCGTAATCCGCCGCCGCCTGAGTCAGCCCAAGTCTGCTACCGCATCGCCCACGAAACTTTCGCCGCGATGGCCGAACGGCCGCGCGCAGACTGCGCCTACTTCAAAGGCCTGTGGCTGATGATTAAGGACGGCGGTTGGCCCGTGTCCGAACAGTGGCTCGCCCACCTTGGTGGCCGCCGGGAAGCCGCGGCCGCCATCCTCACGCAACCGCTCGATGCCCAAACAACCGATGAAGAAACGGTCGCCAAGCTGGCCACAGACTTAGAGCACTGGGCGGTTGGCGAAATTCATTTCGTCCTGCCCTGATGCGCATTGATGTTAAAGCCTGGCGCATCGAAGTGAGTGCGCAGGAGTTCGCTACTTTCCGACCGGGCCCTGGCGCCGGCGCGGGCGGTTCGCCGTGGCGCGCTGAGGCGGGCCGGCAATGGCATGAGACGATGCGCAAGCAGGCCGAAGCGGAAGGGGCAGACTGGACGTTCGAACAGCCCATCACGTGCGAGATTGTCGTACTCGGCTGGACAGTCGTCATCACCGGGCGGACAGACCAGTGGCGCGAAGCAGGGGCCAAGATTCATATCCGTGAAATTAAGACGGTCTCGGTCTCGCTCCCTCGCCGACCGGAATTCCTCCACGGACGATACCCACACCATTTTCTCCAACTCGGCGTCTACTGCCATGCGGCCCGCCTTCGCCCTGGCGCCGGGGAAATCATCGGTGAACTGGTCTTCGTCGATCCGACCGATGGCTCCAAGCAGACGATGGCTTTGCCGGATACGGCCGAGGCCGACCTCCTGCAACAGGCCGAAACGCTCGCGGCCCATGCGGAGAACCGCCGCGCCAGCCACGCCCGCCTCCTTAACCTACCCGACCGTATTCCCTTCAAGGAGCCCCGCCCAGAATGGCTCCAGGCTTGCGCGGACCTCGACCAAGCAACGATGGAGTCGCCCATTCGTCTCATGGTCGCTCCCACGGGTTTCGGAAAAACCTCCGCCGCTTTACGCCACGGGCTTTGCCTCCTCCGCAGCGGACGCGCGGGCCGCCTACTCTACCTCACGGGCAAAGGAACCGGGCAAATCCAGGTCCTCGCGGAACTCCGCCGCTTAGCCAAGCCGGGCGAACTCCGCGCGCTGGTGCTCCGACCGCGTTCTGAACACGAGATCGACGGGCTCTCCGACGACCCCGAAGAGATCCGCCGCAACTGGGCCCGCGCGGCCATCGACCCGCAAGCGCTCCTCGCTGACGGCGCCGAGCTCCGCCGCATCCGTGAACTCGGCCGCATCGCCGGCGTCCCGCCATGGGACATCACCAAAGCGATGCTCGGACATGCAGAGGTGGTAATCTGCGACTACAACTACGTCTTCTCCCCGCGTAACCGTTCAGCCCTCGAAACCGTGCCCGGCTGGAACGATAGCGACACGGTCCTCATCGTGGACGAAGCCCATAACCTGCCCGAACGCGCCGCCGAATGCCTTTCGATTCGAGATGAGGCGCAGTCCGCGGCCGATTTCGCGTTCACGCTTTCGGCCTGCAAAGCCCCCGCCCCATGGTGCACAACGATGCAAGTTTGGGCCGACTTCCTGCATCGCCTCCCCAAGGCCGACGCCCTCTCACCCGATGACCGCGTCGAGGCTATGGCTCTCGCCGAGAAGATGTCCTTACTGGGCACGGCCTTTCCCATCGATACAGATACGCTACCCGAGGAAGCCCGCTCGGGCGTATGGAATGCCGCCCTGTGGTCGCAGCGGCTCGAAGCAGCCGACCTGGGTTGGCTGCTCTGGTCGCCTAAGCCCGGCCTGCTTAACTTAGATTGTCTCTCCGCCGCTAAGGCCACGGGGGAACGGCTCGGCGCTTTCGCACATGCCTTACTGATGACGGCCACACCGGGCCCGCGGGGCGCTTTGGCGACAGAATGCGGCCTCGACCCCGACACGCTGACGCGCGTAGACGCACTCGCCCCGTGGCGACAGGAAGCCTACACGGTAGCGATCGACGGTCGCGTCGACACGCGCCTAAAGACTCGAGACTCGCATGCCAACCGTACGGCGAACTCACTCCTCAAGCTTTCCGAAGAAGGGGCCGTGGCGGCGTTCTTCCCGTCCTACCGTTACGCCGAAAGTATCGTGACGGAAATCCAACGCCTGAAACCGCACGCCCCCGTCGCCCTGCAACCGCGTGGCCTCGGACCCGAAGGCACCACGCGCTTCGTCGAGGAAGCACTGGATCGAAACACCATTCTCTGCCTCATTCTGGGTGGCTCACTCGGTGAAGGCGTCGACATGCTCGGCGGACGGATCCGCTCGGCCGTCGTCGTCGGACCCGCCCTCCCCGAGGTCAATGCCCTGCAAGAAGCCCGCCGCAAGATGCACGTGCAGGACGGTGCCGAAGATGCGTTCGCGCTGGCATACGTCCGCCCCGGCATGCGTAAGGTCAACCAAGCGTTGGGTCGACTGGTCCGTGCGCCTGGCCACACCGCACGCGTGCTCCTGCACTGCCGGCGGTTTGCAGACGAGACCTACAAGGCCCTCCTCTCAACGGAATACGGAGACCCCGAGGTCCTGACGGACGACGAGGACTTCCAGCGGTGGACGGCCCGAAGCTAAAGGCGCTTAGACTTTCGCGATGACGCGCGCGGCGGGGTAGCGAATCTTCTTCAGGGTCGCGTACTTATCTTCGGACGAACGGTAGCCAGCAACGCAGGCAACGACGGTCTGGTAGCCAGTGCCAGCGAGGCCGAGAATTTCGTCGTACTTGGCAGGGTCGAGGCCTTCGATGGCACACGTGTCCACGCCGAGGACGGCAGCCGAGGTCATGAACTGACCGAGGGCGATGTAGCACTGACGGGCCGCCCACTCGCGCTGTCCGGCGGCATCCTTCCCCTTCACCACGCCGCCAATCATCATCTGGCGATACGGCTCAAGGACCGCGGCGTCAGCCTGACGATCAGAGACCATCTGATTAAAGAAAGCGTTAACGTCGTCTTCGGTGATTTCGGTGCGACGGGCGAAGACCACGAGATGCGAAGCGTCGGTGATTTGCGACTGATTCCAAGAAACGGGGCGGAGCTTCGCGCGGACGGCGGGGTCGGCGATGACGAAGAACTTCCAAGGCTGGAGGCCGAAGGAAGACGGCGCGAGGCGGAGGGATTCCTGCAAAGCTTCCCAGAGCGGAGCCGGCAGAGCCTTCGTATCAAAGGCCTTGGTGGCGTAACGCCAGTTGAGGGCATTCAAAAGTTGGTCGGGCTGAGTCGCAGGAGTCATGGTCTCCCGACTCAACCCACTCCGCCCCCGGTGTCAAATCAGGCTGGTGAAAGCACCCCGTTCGACAGCACCCATTGGCGGTCCGTCCGCGCTGCGAACTCCCGGCTATGCGTCACCAACACCAAGGCAGTGCCACTTTCGGCCACAACCTGTAACAACAGCCGCATCACTTCCGCACCCGTGGCTTCATCGAGATTGCCGGTCGGCTCATCGGCCAGCAAGACACTGGGGCGATTGATGAGCGCGCGGGCAATGGCCACGCGCTGACATTCGCCACCGGATAGTTGGGAGGGTAAATGGCGGACACGACCACCCAGGCCGACCGACTCGAGTAAGGCATACGCGTCGGCACCCGTAGCGGGGCGACCGGCAACCTGAGCGGCTAAGAGCACGTTCTCCAGTGCATTCAGTTCCGGCATCAACTGATAATTCTGGAACACGAAGCCCACCCCTTTACCTAAATTCAAGTGAGCCGGGACGAGGCCACGACCAGGCAGCAGGAAGTTCGCTTCGCCGGCGTCAGCGACGTCGAGCCCCCCCAGGAGCTGTAAAAGCGTCGTCTTGCCGGACCCCGAGGAGCCGCGAATCGAGACGGATTCTCCCGCGTGCACAACAAGGTCGACCGAGCGGAGCACCACCAGTGGGCCAGCGGGCGAGGCGAAGGACTTTTGCAAGCCCTGCGCGGAAAGGACGACTTCAGCTTCAGGCATCGCGCATGGCCTCCGAGGGTTTGCGGCCGGCGGCCCAGAGGGCGGGCACCAGACCAGCGATGGTGGTTACCAACAAGGTAAAGAATGCCGCCACGAAGAAGTCCGATGCGTCGTAGTGCAGGGGGACTTTCGAGAACTGGTAGACGTTGGCGACCATATCGCCATTACCGAAGAGATAATTAATCGTGCCCAGGATTAGTTCACGGAAGAATAGGATCAACCACGTCAGCAAGAAGCCCAAGGAGGTACCGAGCGCACCGATGAGCAGGCCCTGCAGGCCGAAGAGAGCTACTAGATCGAGCCGGCGGGCGCCCAAGGCCACGAGCACCCCGACTTCACGGGAGCGACGGATGACCGCGGAGAAGAGCGTACTACCGATCGAGAACGAGGCCACTAACGTGATGATGAACATCAGGAAGAAGAGCATCGTTTTCTCGAAGCGGATGGCCTCGAGAAAGTTCTTCTTAATTTCCTGCCAGGGCACGAACTGCAGCGTCGGGCGGCCGACGTTGAGACGGGCCGCGACTTCATAAGCTTGGGCGGGCTCTTTGAGCCGGAGCGTCAGGCCGTGCACGCGGTCGCCCATCGACCAGAGCTGATTGAAGCGGCGCAAGGGAATGAAGGCCGCGCGGTCATCGACTTCCGTGAAGCCCGTGCGCACCAAGGCGCAGACCTCGAAGACGGCGGGGAGCGGGGCCTTCCCCTTCTCGGCGCGTTCGGCCATCGCGGGAGACCAGACTTCAATCTTATCGCCGACCTGCACACGCAGGGCGCGGGCCAAGCCAAAACCCAAGATCACGCGGCCATCATCTAATTCATCGAAACCTCCAGCGAAGACATACTTGCGGGCAGGATGCCCCTGATCGGTCGGGTCAATGCCGCGGACAAAAGCGACGCCGGAGAAATCGCCTTGGCGGGCGAGGGCCGGGCCCTCCGAGTAAGGCGTGGCGGAGGCCACGGCAGCGTCCGCGCGCAAGGCCTTAAGCAAGTCCTGCGGGCGCTCGATGGGCGTACGGGCGACGACCACGCAATCGCCGAAGGATTCACGAATACGCAGACGATGCTCCTCGCCGAAACCATTCATCACCGTCTGCACGACCAGTAAGGCGGCCACGCCGAGGCCAACCCCAAGAATCGAGACGGTGGCGAACGCTGGAAAACGCTTAGCCGGTGGGAAAAGCTGCCGCAGCGCGAGATGGAAGAACCAGGGCAAGGGAAAGGATTAGGCCTGCGCTTCGGGCGCGAGCGTCGGGAACAGGATGACGTCGCGGATGTTGGCCGCGCCAGTCAGCAGGATCACCAGGCGGTCGATGCCGATGCCGAGGCCGCCTGCGGGGGGCATGCCGTGCTCGAGCGCGAGGAGGAAATCCTCATCAATCTTCTGGGTCTCGGCGCCGGCTTGGAGTTCCAGCATCTTACGCTGCACGCCGGGGTCGTTTTGCTCGGAGTAGGCTGGGGCAATCTCCTGGCCGTTGATACAGAGCTCGAAGACGTCGATGGTGGAGTCGTCGCCGAGGGTAACCTTGGCGAGCGGACAGAGTTCCTTCGGGATGTGCGTGACGAAGGTCGGCTGGATGAGGCCGGGCTCGATGAGCTTACCGAATACTTCGTTAGTGACCTCGAAATCTTCCCAGTCGGTCCGCGGTTCGTGCAGACCGAGGGCCTTGCACGCGGCGATCTTCTCTTCCTTCGTGCGGGAGAACCACTGCGGGTCGCCCGTGCGCTCGACAATTAGGTCCTTATATTTCGCTTCACGCCATTCGCCGCCGAGCTCAATCGCGACGCCATCCGGACGGACGACGCTGGTCGTGCCGAGGACTTCGGCGCAGACCTTTTGAATCATCGAGCGAACGAGCTCCATCATACCGCGGTAGTCGGTGTAGGCCTGATAGGCCTCGAGCATCGTGAATTCAGGACTGTGCTTGACCGAGACGCCTTCGTTGCGGAAGACGCGGCCGATCTCGAAGACGCGGTCCATACCGCCGACGAGGCAACGCTTCAGGTGGAGTTCGAGGGCGATGCGGAGATAGAAATCGCAATCGAGCGCATTAGAGTGCGTCTCGAACGGGCGGGCCGCGGCGCCGCCAGCAAGGGCATGCAGAGCCGGCGTCTCGACTTCGGTGAAATCACGGCTCCAGAGGAAACGGCGGATGGTCTCGACGACGCGGCTGCGGATGAAGAGACGGCGGCGGGACTCCTCGTTAACGACGAGGTCGAGGTAGCGTTGGCGGTAGATCTTCTCGGCGTCGGTCAGGCCAGCCCACTTCTCGGGCAGCGGGCGGAGGGACTTCGAGACCATCTTGTATTCGGCCACGCGTACCGTGACCTCGCCGGTCTTCGTGCGGAAGAGTTTGCCGCGGACGCCGACGAAGTCGCCGGAATCGAGCATCTTCTTAAAATGCGTGTCATACGCCTCGCCCAGGGCATCGCGGGTAAAGTAGGTCTGAATCACACCGCTCCGGTCGAGGATCTTGACGAAGCTGGCCTTGCCCATGACGCGCAGGGCGACGATACGGCCAGCGATGGAGACCTCGGGGCCTTCCTCGACGCCTTCGGGCAGGAGGGCTGGGCACTCGGAGGCAATGTGGGTCTGAGACCACTCGGCCCGGTACGGGTCTTCGCCCGCCGCCCGGAGTTGGGCTAGTTTCTCCTGACGCACCGCATGGAGGTCGTGGGAGATCGCGTTGAGGTCGGTCTTTTCGCTCATGATGACTCCCGTTAGGGGTGCCTTCAGGCGGGCGGGCTGGCAAGGGCGAAAGGTTCGGGGCCCACCAGGCTTTCCGTATTGCGGAGAAGCCATTCCGGGGAATAACCGAGGACTCATGAAGGCGTATCTCGACTTACTCCGCCACGTGAAGGAAACCGGGGAAGTCCGTCGCGACCGCACGGGCGTTGGCACGCGCGGGATCTTTGGCGCCCAGCTGCGCTTCGACCTCGCCCAAGGCTTCCCGCTCGTCACGACGAAGAAGGTCCACACCCGCTCCATCATCCAAGAGCTCCTGTGGTTCCTCGCTGGCCGCACTGATAACGGCTGGTTAACCGAACGCGGGGTGAGCATCTGGAACGAGTGGGCGACGGCGGAACAGTGTGGACGCTTTGGCCGCCAGGAAGGCGACCTCGGCCCCGTCTACGGCCACCAATGGCGCCGCTTCGGTGCGACAAAAAACCCCGATGGCACCTACGCTGATAATGGCGTCGACCAGATCAAGCGACTCATCGAACAACTCCAGAAGAACCCCGCCAGCCGCCGGCACCTCGTCACGGGCTGGAATCCGCAGGAGGCCGACCATGTCGCTTTACCGCCGTGCCACACGCTCTTCCAATTCCATGTGTCGGAGGACGGCCGCCTGAGCTGCCAGCTCTACCAGCGTAGCGCTGACCTCTTCCTCGGGGTGCCCTTCAATATCGCTAGCTACTCCTTACTCACGCACATGCTGGCGCAGGTTACGGGCCTGAAACCAGGGCATTTCGTGCATACCTTCGGCGACGCCCACATCTATTCTAACCACGTAGACCAAGTGGATCTGCAGCTCTCGCGCGAGCCGCGTCCCCTGCCCCGCCTGGTGCTGAACCCGAACGTGAAGGACCTCTTCGCGTTCACGTTCGAAGATATTTCCATCGAAGGCTACGACCCGCATCCGGGCATCAAGGCCCCCGTCGCCATCTAAGCCTGTGCAGCTCGGACGTCCGCTCATCGCTATCGCCGCTGTCGCGCGTAATCGCGGCATCGGCCTGCATAACAAGTTACCTTGGCGCATCCCAGAGGACTTCGCGTTCTTCAAAGGCACCACCATGGGCCAAGCCCTGTTGATGGGGCGCAAGACTTATGAGTCGATCGGTCGCCCGCTCCCGGGTCGCACCACCATCGTCCTCAGCCGAAGCGGCTTCACGGCAGCCCCTGGGGTCCTCGTCGCCCGCGATTGGTCAGAAGCGGCCCGCCTCGTGCCGGAACTCACCCTCTACTTAGCCGGCGGCGCCGCCCTCTACGCCGAGGCCCTCCCCTGGTGCACCGAGCTACTCTTAACCCACGTCGACCTCGAACCCGAGGCTGATGCCTTCTTCCCAGACTGGTCTAAAGACTTTGACGCAGGGGAAGTCATTCAGACGCACCCCTCCTGCGTCATGAAGCGCCATCGCCCCTTGCATGGGGCTTAATTGACAGATTTCAGTCGTTAAACGGGATTTAGGGCCTGTCCTCCGGGTCAGAAGCCCCCCTGCCCTCAAAAAACGCCACAAAACGGCTTTAAATTCGTTTTCTCCTTTCCAAGGTGCCCCCCCGTCCTAGGTTCAAAACATGCCGGACGGCCTGTTTATTTTCTTCGCTGCGCTGACTCTCGGTGCGGCCTCCCTCTTGGTCCTGAGCCGCAATGCGGTCACCTCAGCGATGGGGATGATCCTCGCCCTCGTCGGGGTGGCGGCGGACTTCTTTCTACTAGACGCCTACTTCCTCGGCGTCCTCCAGGTGCTCGTCTATGCGGGCGCCGTGATGGTGCTCTTCCTCTTCGTGATTATGTTGCTCACGGACACCGCGGAGTCTGCCGAAGGCTATCCCTGGAAATCGGCCGCCCTCGGCTTAGCGGTTTTCTTCTTCCTCGCAGCGGGCGCCGTCTGGCTCTTCGTGTGGTCGGGCGCTGTCCCCGGCACCGCCGCTGGCGCGACTCCGCCCGAACTCAGCGTGAGCCCGAGCGAATTCGTGACCGCCGCCAAGGGCTTCGGTCGGCTCCTTTATACTAAGTACCTGCTGCCCCTCGAAATCGCCGGCTTCCTCCTCCTCGTCGCCCTTGTCGGCGTTGTGTCCTTGAGCAAAGACCCCGTCGACGAGAACGCCTAAGCCCGCCGCCATGGAAAACACTACCCTTGCCCATCACCTGCTCCTAGCTGGGCTGCTCTTTGCACTCGGCCTGACGGGCGTGCTCGTCCGCCGCAACCTGCTCGTCGTCTACATGTGCCTCGAGCTCATGTTGACGGCCGCCACGCTCGCACTCGTCGCGTTCTCGCGCTTCAACCGCACGATGGATGGGGCGATTTTCGTCTTCTTCATCATCACCGTCGCCGCGGCCGAAGTCGCGGTGGGCCTCGCCCTGATCGTCGCCCTCTACCGCCGCCGCGGCAGCGTGAAGTCCGACGAGCTCGTCACCCTCCGCGACTAAG
>CAITUF010000057.1 GCA_903895475.1 uncultured Opitutia bacterium
CCCTACCTCAAGACAGCACTCAAAGGGGAACCGGAGACCGGATGATTAGCAGGGGGTTATATACCCGCCGTTAACTTCCCGGTTCCCGGTCTCCCTTTGCAGGAAAACCCAACCGCTAAACACCAACCGCTTCCCCCTTTGGCTTGCGACTCCGTCGCAAGCCTCAGTGACCCGCGAGCCAGCGTTCGGCTTCGATCGCTGCCCGGCAGCCCATGCCAGCCGCGGTGATGGCCTGGCGGTAAACGTGATCCGAACAGTCGCCGGCGACAAAGACTCCTGGGACCTTGGTGCTGACCGTGTTGGCGGCCGCAACGAAGTAACCGCCTTCATCGACGTCGAGTGCCGGCGTAAAGGCCTTGGAATTTGGCACGTGGCCAATGGCGACGAAAACACATTTTACGCCCAGTGAGCGGACCGCGCCGGACTTCTCGACGACTTCCAGCGTGTGGACCTTACCGTCGGCACCTCCGAGGACTTGCTTCGGCGTGACGTTCAAGACGAGCTCGATCTTCGCATGGTTCTTCACACGCTGGACCATGATGTCTGAAGCGCGGAAGGTATCGCGACGGTGCGCGAGGTAGACCTTGGAAGCGAAACGGGTAAGGAAGAGGGCCTCTTCGCAGGCGGAATCGCCACCGCCGACCACGGCGACGGGGACGTCGCGGTAGAACGCGCCGTCGCAAGTCGCACAAGTCGTGACGCCGTTGCCGCCGTAGTATTCCTGTTCACCAGGGATACCTAAGAAACGTGGCGAGGCGCCCGTCGCGATAATCACCGCCTTGGCTTCGTAGGTGGCGTCACCGCCGACGAGCTTCTTCACTGGGCCAGAGAAATCGACCGAGTCGATACGATCCCAGGCGAACTTCGCGCCGAAGCGCTCGGCTTGACCCTTCATGTTCGTGATGAGCTCATTGCCGTCCACACCATGGACGAAACCAGGGAAGTTCTCGACCTCGGAGGTCGTCGTTAACTGGCCACCTGGCTGGCCGCCCTCGAGCACCAGGGGGCTCAGGCCGGCACGGGCGGCGTAGATGGCGGCAGTGAGGCCGGCGCAACCGGTACCGAGAATAATAACGTTTTCAGCCATGGGGATGGCTTCATCTTGAGGCCTCCAAGCCAACGGCAAGGCGGAAAAGCCTCCCGTGAACAAGTGAGCCCTCAGGACCAGACCTGCATAACGGGGTCAGACCCCAATAATGGGGTCAGGCACCAACATTGGGGTCTGACCCCATTATTGGGGCCTGACCCCGTTGCGGGCGGGTGGGGATTAATCGTCCGGTCGGCCGTTTCGGGGCTGGATTCTGCGGTTTTTGGGCTTTGACTCGGCCTTTCCATACTCAGTCTGCACCCTTTCGCGCCCGGACCCATGTTTCTCAGTATCCTCAAACTTTTCGCTGGCAGCCATAACCGGACTTTCCTCCGCAAGTGCGCCCCTCTGGTCAAAAAGATCAACGCCCACGAACTGGATTACCAGCGCCTGTCCGACGATGCCATCAAAGGCAAGACCGCCGAGTTCAAGGCCCGCCTCGCCAAGGGCGAATCCCTCGACGCCCTCCTCCCCGAAGCGTTCGCGGTGGTCAAGAACGCCGCCCGCCGCCTCTGCGGCTCAACCTCTATCGTCTGCGACCATGAACAGACCTGGCAGATGGTGCATTTCGACGTTCAGCTCATCGGCGGCATCGCCCTCCACCAGAAGAAGATCGCCGAAATGGCGACCGGCGAAGGGAAAACCCTCGTCGCCACCCTGCCCCTTTACCTGAACGCGCTCACGGGCCGCAATTGCCAGCTGGTCACGGTCAATGACTACCTCGCCCGCCGCGACTCCGAATGGATGGGGCACCTCTTCAGCTGGCTCGGGCTCACCGTCGGTTGCATCCAAAACCAGATGGGCAACGAGGAACGCCAAAAGGCCTACGCCTGCGATATCACTTACGGGACTGCGTCTGAGTTCGGCTTCGATTACCTGCGCGATAACGGCATGGCCCTGAGCGCCGGCGAACAGGTGCAGCGCGAACACTACTTCTGCATCGTCGACGAAATCGACTCCATCCTCATCGATGAAGCCCGCACGCCGCTGATTATCTCCGGTCCAGTCACCGAAGAACGCGAACCGCCGTTCATGCGCCTCGTCCCGCAGGTCAAGGTGATCGTTGACCTCCAGACCCGCTTGGCCACGCGCCTCATCATCGAAGCGGAAGCCGAACTCAAGGACCTCCCAGACAACAAGGAGCCCTCGACCGACACGCTC
>CAITUF010000058.1 GCA_903895475.1 uncultured Opitutia bacterium
ATCCAGAATCAAAGAATCGACCAAACTGCCGACCTCCGTAGGAAACTTCGGTGGGACTAAGCAGCGGGCTGCCTAAGGAATACTGTCCCTGCGCCGCGAAGGAATACGAGAAGGCCCCGGAACCGAGATTGGCTAGCGGAGCCGTGCGCGTGAAGTCGAGCGATGCCACCGTGAAAGTCGGCGAGCCATTAGCACGCGAGTTACCCTCGGCGCCGAGCCAGGATAGACCCTGCTCAACGCCGAAGCGCACGAGATTGGAAGACTGGTCGGGCCGCGCGAAGTCATAGGTCAACGCTAGGCCCAACGTGCGGATACGGTCACGCGTGGGCGTGCCCGTAAGCATCGAGCTATCCGAATCCTGCGCACCCAGCGTGGCCTCCGCGAGCAACGTCGATGCGCGCGAGCGGATGAGCGGCTTGGAAAGTGTGAGGCGCGTGCTGCGCGAGACGCCTTGGTATTCCAGCGGCACTAGCAGTGGATCAGTCGGTCGGCTATTGGACTGCGAGAACGTGAGGCCGAGACGCTCGCCGTCGTCCCCGACCAACGTGGACAGACCGGCGGAAATGCTCTGGTAAGCGTTGCCGCTTGGGCTGTGGTAGTAGCCCAACGTAAGCTCATCGGAACCATTGAGTTGGCCGTAAGTCGCATACGATACGCCGACCACCTGACGGTCGAGGGCGCTCGGCAGAAAGTTATTCCAGCTGAGGTCGAATGCGTCGGGCTCGCGCGTGAAATCCACCTGCAGGTCGGAGCCACCGACGATGGTGGTCGAGGCCGACAAGACGGAGCCCGCGGACCAGCCAGGAAGGTCGTCCATCAGCAGGAGGTTGCGCTCGAGCACGTCAGCGCGAAGCGGTAGCGAAGCCTGCAAGCGCTGGAACTGCGCGTCCACGGCGGTGCGCGCCCGCAGGCGTGGTGCCAGTTGGCTAACCTGAACGCCGCTGATAAAGCCCTCGATGACGACGATCTTGACCACGCCGTCCTTGATGTCCTGTTCTGGGACGACGCCGAAACAGAGCGCATAACCGGCATCGGCATAAGCCTTGGTAATCGTATTCGCCAAGGTGAAGACCGCCTCGATCGTGATCGTATCGCCGGCTTGATGCGGCCAGAGCGCACTAAGTTGCTCAGAACTGAGCGCTTTATTCCCGGTAAACTCTAGTTGCTTGAATTTAAACGCGAGCGTCGCCGCCTCCTTCGGCGCCAGTTGCCGATTATTGAGTGAGACCTCCTTGCGCGGCACCGATTTCGGCTGCGGGGCGGGCTTCAAATTCTGGTCGATGCGGGCGGGATCGAGCGTCGGTGCGACCTGAGCGAAAAGCGGTAGACCAGAGAGGAGAAAATGAGCTGAAGCAGCCGCCAAAAGTGAGCGGCGGACGAGCGGAAAAACAGGGCTTCGCATACCGAAAAACAACTAAAGTCGGACCCCTAAAACTAAAGCCTACTTGTGACCATTCTGGTTGGTCACTATCATCGATATGACGGCACGCCGCTGCGGTGCGCAGGTCAGCGTAAATCAACCGACGATGGCGCCGTCAGGAACGCGGCACCGGTCCCATCGAACCGCCGGACTGCCAACCTTGATCCAATGATTCCTTGAGGTGTTGATACTCGATGGAATCCGTCGCAACCCATTGCCTCATTTGCTCAGCCATAGCCTCCGGCGAGTAGACCAAAAAGCCCGCTAAGGATGGTTCGAATTGTCGTGCTTCCAACTGACACACTAGCACCACGACTGAAATATCACGGGGGAGCTCTAAGCCTTTCTTAGCGAAATAGGTCTGGGCATACATAAAGTCGCCCCACTGCGGGAAGAGAATCGCCGTGGCCCCGCGGGCGCGGCCGGCATCGAGACACTGCTCCATACTCCGGCCGGAGAGTTCTTCGGCGGAATAGCGAACCTCAATCGTCACCGCTTCCTCCTTCGCGATTCGGCGAATACTCGCGAGGGCGTCCTTGAGCTTCACCTTTCGGCCTAGGAACGGCATGAAAAGCCGACGGTGCCCTAAGGCTTTGAGTTCTTGCACTGCCCTGGCGACCAAGGGGCCATAGTCATGCCCGAGGCGCTTCACCCGCTTGGCACGCAGGGTGCCAAACATACTGGCCAGTTTCGCATCTGACCGCGCCACGCTTGCGTAAAGATCGCCGTCGGGCTGAATCATCAGGCAGTGACTAGGCCGATACCGGGTGACGGCCGCATGGGCCTGTTTACGCAAAAGTTTCCCTTGGAAGCCTGAAACATCGACAACCTCGCAACCCTGCTCCTCCTTGCGCAGCCGTTCTTGCAGTAACTGCAAGGCCACGCTTAAGGGTGGCCGCATCTCTTTCAGGGACTGTTGCGAAAGCACTAGTACCTGATGCCCCGCGAGGGTTCGAGCCGTCGGAGTTTTATCTCCGGCCACCTCTAATCGTCGCTTCCCCCCTCGACTGACCAAGACCTTACGGGCGACCAACAGTGCTAAGGCTTTCTGGACGGTGGGGAGGCTGACCTTGTGTCGGTAAGCCAAATCTCGGCCCGAGGGAATCAGGCCCCGCCAGCCCTCCTGGCGGATTTGGCCCTCAATTGCCTCAGATAAGTGCTCAAAGGTAGATTTTTTCTCAAATTTGGCGGAAGCCATTTTAGATTATAAAG
Source organism: uncultured Opitutia bacterium (assembly GCA_903895475.1). Classification (GTDB taxonomy): domain Bacteria; phylum Verrucomicrobiota; class Verrucomicrobiia; order Opitutales; family UBA953; genus UBA953. Next base: position 2,633 of record CAITUF010000058.1, read on the forward strand.
TAATTGCCCACTTTTGTGCACTTAACCTTAGGCCATGAATCTGACTAAGCCACCGTGATTATGACCCATAAAATTGGTCAGATTTATGGGCGAGACGGGGCTTTGCCTCTGTTCTCTCTGCATTGGGTAGGGTTGGCACTGCGTGCCAACCTAGAGGCCGCATAAGAGTGGGGCGTGGCTTCGCCGCGCCCTCCTTTAATCGGAGGGCAAGG
>CAITUF010000059.1 GCA_903895475.1 uncultured Opitutia bacterium
AGTTCATCCCAGCTCTTCAGGCCGCAGGTCTTCAGGTAAGGTTCGGCGGCGGCTTTCCATTCGGGGGTATCGGCGGCTTTGAGCAGGTGCCAGATGGGGCGCTTCTGGTCGGGTTCCGAGATCGTGCCGGGCTTGTTGCTCCAGAGTCCGAAGCGCAGGCCGTTTTCTAGGGAGTGGTCGACGTGGCGATGATAGTGGAAGGCGTCGACGGCATCGCCGAGGCGCAAGACCTTTTCCCAGGCATAGGCGTAGGCCGCGGCCTGTTCGGCTAAGGCGTCGGGGCGATCTGGCAAGTCGAAGCCCTGTTCGGTGAAACTGAGGCGGCGCGGTTTGCCGGCGTAGAGCATTTCGGCCGTCGCCAGTTTCTTGGTCAGCACCTCGAGGTTCTTGAACGTCACTTTCGGCGTGTCGTCATTGAACGACACTTTATCGAGCCAGGTGCGTGGGTCGCGCAGATTCGAAGGGTAGGGGTGGAAGGCTAGGTTCCAGTCGAAGTCGCCGCGCTCACGAGCACGCTTCGCGAACAGTTCGAGGAGGGTGCGACCCGGGCAGGCTTGGAGCGGATCCTTGTGACCCTTGGCCGTCCAGTGGTGCTCCATCGAGAGATAGACGCGGGCGTTGGTTGAATGTTGGCGAAGCGATTCCCAGGCGAGGCGAACCTGATCTTCGTATTGCATGGCGACTTCCTCCGCCGTTGCTGGGCCCATCTGATGCCATTCGTGGTGGGAGTTGACCTCGTTGCTGACAATCCAGCCCCAGACGCGTCCGTGCTTGGCGTCGGCCGACGACCAGCGTTGGGCGATGAAGTTGGTAAGCGCCTTATAGCAGGCGCGGCCCTCCGGTGTGACCGTGTTGGCGGCCATGGTCGTGCCTTTCACCGGATCGGCTTTCGGGTGGACGGTCAGATTTCGGATGCGTTCGTTGGGCGAGCGATAGGTAATGACGATCAGCGTCACCACGACGCCTTTGTCGCTGAGGGGCTTGATTTGCCGATCCATCGACTCGACGTATTTCTGGTTGAGCACGAACGTGAAGCCATCGGCCGAGGCGGTGACCTGGCCCGGCTTGGCTTCCTTCTCGGGGGCGAGCAGTCCGTTGAGCGTGATGTTCAGGTTGGCGTGATGGATACCCAGTTCAAGGGCGTCGGGAATCATCTGGACCTGGAGGCCCTTGGGACTGCGCGTGGCTGGGTAGGGTGTCGGGTCAGGGGCGGCGGATAGCGTCAGGGAGACGCAAATACAGGCAAGAAGCAGCGTACGCATAAAAAAGGAGACAGTTTAGCGTAAGGAAGGTTTCAATCATAATAGGTTGCCGATTAACCCATGTGCGTTGCCGATTGACGGATACGGACTCGCCTTCATAAATCGTCATTACCCCATGCGACTTCTGGCACTTCTTCTCTGTCTGGTCAGCGGCCTTCTGTCAGCCGCTCCCGCCAAGCAACCTAACATCGTCTTCATTTTCTCCGACGACCACGCCTATCAGGCTATCAGTGCTTACGGGGATTCCCGGAAACTAATCCAGACCCCCAATATCGATCGTATTGCCAAGGAAGGCATGCGTTTCGACCGTGCTTTGGTGACGAATTCTATCTGTGGTCCTTGTCGTGCCGTCATCCTGACGGGCAAGTATTCCCACCTGAACGGCTTTTATAATAACTCCAACTCCGTCTTCAACGGCGCGCAGACGACCTTCCCGAAACTCCTTAAGGCTGCCGGCTATCAGACTGCCCTCATCGGCAAGTGGCACCTCAACAGCGACCACAGGGCTTCGACTACTGGCAGATTCTGCAAGGCCAAGGCATCTACTACAATCCACCGATGAAGACGGCGGCGGGCGTGATCAAGACCGCTGGCTACGTGACGGATATCACCACGGATGCGTCGATGGCTTGGGTGAAGGGGCGCGATAAGAGCAAGCCCTTCATGCTGATGTGTCAGCAGAAGGCACCGCACCGCGAGTGGTCGCCGAATCTGACGGACCTCGGCTGGGATAAGGGCCGCGTTTATCCGGAGCCGGCAACTTTGTTCGATGATTACAAGGACCGCGCTTTCTCGGTCGGCGATCAGGACATGACTTTGGAAAAGACAATCAGCCAGTTGGACATGAAGCTGGTGCATCCTCCCGGCATCACGCCCGAACAGGCCAAGGCCTGGGATGCCTATTATGGTCCGGTCAACGAAGCTTACCGTCAGGCTGAGCCCAAGGGCCGTGACCTCGTCAAGTGGCGCTACCAGCGCTATATGCATGATTACTTGGGCTGTGTGAAGTCGGTCGATGACAACGTCGGCCGCATGCTAAAGTTCCTCGAGGACGAAGGTCTGATGGAGAATACCATTATCGTCTATTCCTCCGACCAGGGCTTCTACCTCGGCGAGCATGGATGGTTCGATAAGCGTTGGATCTTTGAGGAGTCCGTGCGCACGCCTTTGCTCGTCCGCTGGCCCGGCGTCACGCCCCCGGGCTCGGTCAATAACTCCCTGGTTGCGAACGTCGACTTTGCCCAGACCTTCCTCGACATGGCGGGCGCGGCTGCTCCGGCGGACATGCAAGGCCGTAGCCTCCGTCCGTTACTGGCCGGTCAAGTGCCCGCCGATTGGCGGAAGGAGTTCTACTACCACTACTACGAATACCCTTCGCCGCATCGCGTCTCGCCCCACTACGGCATTATCACCGACCGCTATAAACTCGTGCACTATTATGGCACCGGTCACGACGCCGTGGACCTCTTCGATTCGGTCAAGGATCCTCTCGAGCTTAAGAGCTTCGCCGGTCAGGCCGATTATGCGGACATCCAAGTCGACTTGGAGCAACGCCTGAAGCGCCTGCGCGTCGAGCTTAAGGTGCCAGATGTCGACGACCCTGAGGCGACGGGTGAACGGACTATCCGCCGGCCCCAGGAGCAGGCTAAGAAGAACGCCACCAAGAAGAAGGCTGACGCGAAGTAAGCTTACTTCGCAGCTTTTTTCGTCGCAGGGCCCTTCGCCTTGGCGGGCGTTGGGTCGTAGTTCGGATTAGCCGTTGGGAATTGGGCGTCGATGGACTTCAGCCATCCGTCCAGCTGGGTGCGCAACGCTTTGGCTTTCTCGGGCTGAGTTACCGCGAGGTTCTTCGTTTCGCCGATATCTTGCGCGAGGTCGTAAAGTTCGTCCCGGTTGTCCTCGTAGAAGTGGACCAAGCGAAGATTGCCCTTACGAATCGCGCTGTAAGGGGTCGCGCCACCGGGGTGATAGTGCGGGTAGTGCCAATAGATGGCGTCACGGTCCAACTTGCCGCCCCGGAGCACGGGGGCGAGGCTGCGGCCGTCGACCTGTGCGGCGAGGGCCTTGATGCCCGTCATCTCGAGGACGGTCGGATAGAGGTCGAGCGTGATGGCGGGGGTCGCTTCGACGCTGCCAGGTTTGGTCACACCGGGCCAGAGAGCGATGAGCGGCACACGGACGCCCCCTTCGTAGGCGGAACCCTTGCCCGCCCGGTAGGGGCTGTTCTCCGTGATGGGAAGGAGGCCGCCGTTATCGCCGGTGAAGAAGATCACGGTATTGTCCTCGAGTTTAAGTCGGCGGAGATTGGCGCGAATAGTACCAAGCGCGTCGTCGACGCTGCTGACGAGCGCGGCGTAGGTGGCGTTACGTTGCTTGAGAGTAGCATCGGCGTCGATTTTGCCTTTGTACTGAGCGATGACCTCCGGCTTGCCGGCAAGGGGCGTGTGGACTGCGTAATGCGGCAGGTAGATGAAGAATGGACGGTCTTTATTGGCCTCCATGAACTTCACGGCCTCAGCGGCTTCTCGGTCAGTCAGGAATTCACCCTTAGGGCCTTCGGTTAAAGTGGGGATACCGTAGGGGGAGAAATAGGAGGGCGGTTGCCCACGGGCGTATCCGCCCACGTTAATATCGAAACCATGCTTTTCGGGATAATAAGCGTCGTCTCCAGACTTCAGCCCGGGAGTCAGGTGCCATTTGCCGATGCTCGCCGTCGCGTAGCCGGCGGACTTCAGTTGTTCGGCCAAAGTGATTTCTTCAAACGGTAAGAACTTCTGCCAATCGGGAATCTTCAGCTTGGCCTTAGGTTTGTCATGACCAGCAATCCAGTCGGTGATGCGCAGCCGGGCAGGGTACTTGCCGGTTAAGAGGGCCGCGCGGGTCGGTGAGCAGACCGTGCAGGCGGAATAGCCATCCGTAAAGCGGACGCCATCCTTGGCGAGTTGGTCGATATGGGGCGTGACGTAAAGTCGGCTGCCGTAGCAAGCCGCATCGGTTTGGCCCATGTCGTCCACCAGGATCACGATGACATTCGGCGGCCGCGGGGCAGTTTGCGCGAGGGCAACGCTGGCTAGGGAGCAGAGTAAGCAAGCTAGGCCAAGGCGCCGAGCAAAGGAGGCCAAGAAGGGGGGCATGCTTCGTGTATGCACGCCCTGCAGGGTTCTTCAATGCTTTAGGCTTAGGCTAGCACGCCTTTGAC
>CAITUF010000060.1 GCA_903895475.1 uncultured Opitutia bacterium
CGCCAGCCGAGAGGCCGGAGGTGTGCGCGACGTCGAAGCCGCCCTGGAGGGCAGTCTTACCGCCATTCTGCGTGATGCCGCGGAAGACGTAGTCGCTGGTGAAGGCGAGGTTGCCCGAGGTGGTGAACGCCGAGGCAGCGGCGGGCGCCGACTGAGCAAAGCTCGCGGCAGCGGTGAGGGTGAGGAGGGTGATGGAGGTGTGCTTCATGGCGTCTGTGGATGTGCCCAAACTTTGCCAAATCTCCATGTATTTCGACAATCCTGTGAAGATTGGCGAATAAACCCCAACGATTGCTTAAAAAGAAGCCACCAATGCTTTATTTTAAGCGTTAAAAACTACCCTTAACTACGGTAGCACTCGAGGTGGGCTTCGGCTGATTTCGCCCAGCTGAACTCCGACGCCATCGCGGTCTTCTGCAGTGACCTATAGGTCGCGGGCTGCTGATAAAGTTCCAGCGCCCGATTGAGGGCCCATTCGACACCTCCTTGGTCCGCATGCTCAAAAAGAATCCCAGTACCTTTCTTTTTTCCGTCCCAGCCGCTCACGGTGTCCGCCAAGCCGCCAGTGGCTCGAACGATTGGCAGCGTGCCGTAGGCCATGGAATACATCTGGTTTAGCCCGCACGGCTCGAAGCGGCTGGGCATGAGGAAGAAATCGCTGCCAGCCTCGATCCGGTGGGACAGGCCGTTGTCGTAGCCGATGCGGACGGCGCAGAGGGCGGGGAAGTCGACAGCGAGTCGCTTGAACTCGTTTTCTAACCAGGCGTCACCGCTGCCGAGGAGCACGAACTGCAGGGAGTCTTTGCGCAGGAATTTCGGGAGCACGCTGACGGCCAGATCCAATCCCTTCTGCTCCCAGAGGCGTGAGACGACGCCGACGAGGGGAACGTCACGATCGGTGGCGAGACCGAGTTCGCGCAGTAGGGCGGTCTTGCATTCGGCCTTTCCCGCGGGCTTCTTGGCTGAGAATGCGGCGGCAATATGCGCGTCGTCCTCTGGGTTCCATTCGTCGCGATCAACGCCGTTGAGGATGCCGCGTAGGTCACTTGCGCGGCGACGCACCACGTCATCGAGCCCGTAGCCGAAGGCTGGGGTGAGAATCTCCTTGGCGTAGGTCGGGCTGACGGTGATGACCTTGGCGGCGTGGAGGATGCCCCCTTTGAGGAAGTTGACGCCACCGAGGCACTCGAGTTCCTGTGGGCTCCAGAGGAATGCGGGCAGACCGAGGTAGGCCATGATCCGCTTGGGATAAAGGCCGTGGTGCTGCAGGTTATGGATCGAGAGGACGGTCTTGGCTCCGCCGAGCGCGGACTGCTTGAGCGTGGTATTCAGGAGCACGGGCACGAGGCCGGCGGTCCAGTCGTGGCAATGGATGACGTCGGGGGTCCAGCTGGTCGTCAGGCAGGCGTCAAGTCCGGCTCGTCCGTAGAAGGCGGCCCGTTCGCCGGCGTCGTCACGCGCTGGATAGATTTCGCGGGCACCGTAGAAATCCTCGTGTTCGACGAACCATGCCTCGAAGTTCGGTGAGACCTGAAGCGTGCGGATACGGCAGCCGGCCTTACGGACGTCGCCGTTCACGCCGACC
>CAITUF010000061.1 GCA_903895475.1 uncultured Opitutia bacterium
CCCCGCCCGCTACCCGTGCCTCGGGCGGGCCCGCGCCGCCGCCGCGACCGGAGGCACCGCCCCAGCCATCTTCAACGCCGCTAATGAGGTCGCCGTGGAGGCCTTTGTCGCTGGCCAGCTGCCCTTCACGGGTATCGCTGAATTAGTCCACCAAACGCTCGCCGCGGTCGGTGCCCGTGAACCCAGTTCACTCACCGACGTCCTCGCCGCCGATGGCGAAGCCCGCCGCACCGCTTCCAGGCTCGCCCCCGGCCTCGCCCACTGACACATAACCTTCCTCTCTTTTCCTAATGGATAATACTTTCCTTGGCGAACTCGCCACTTCTGTTCGCGGCATCGTGCTGCTGGCGCTGTTCTTCGGCGGCTCGATTTTCGTGCACGAGCTCGGCCACTTCCTCGCCGCTCGCTGGCGCGGCCTAAAGATCGAGCGCTTCTCCATCGGCTTCGGCCCGAAGATCTTCGGCTGGACCGGCAAAGATGGGGTCGATTACCGCGTGTCCTGGATTCCGCTCGGCGGCTACGTCGCACTCCCACAAATGGGCGACCCCGAAGCCATCGAAGGCGCCACCGAAAGCGACGTCGAGAAGCTCCCCGAGATTTCCTACGCGGACAAGATGATCGTCGCAGTCATGGGCGCAGTCTTCAATGTCATCTTCGCTTTTGCACTCGCCACCATCCTCTGGGTCACGGGCATGCCCGTCCCGGAAGGTAGCGGCAGTACCATCGTCGGCTACGTGCCCGAACAAGTGGTGACTAGTTCCGGCCAACTTTCGGAACTCGGCCTTGGTCAAACCGTCCCCGGCCCTGCTTTCACTGCCGGCATCCGCTCAGGCGACGAGGTCCTCGCCGTCGATGGCGTTACGGTGAAGTCCTTCACGCAAATCACCGAGGCAGTCATGCTCGGCAATGGGATGAATTCGCAGAAGCAGCCAGTGGCGACGTTCACCGTCAAGCGTGGCGAGGAGAAACTTGATATCACCGTCCTACCTGCCCGTGTCGAACTGAACACCCGCAGCGGCGACAAGGTCCGCGTGGCTGGCTTGATGCCCCGCTCCGACGTCATCCTGAACACGCCCATGCCCAGCTCCCCCGCTGAAAAGGCCGGCCTCATCCGTGAAGACCGTATTATCGCCATCGATGGTCGGCCGGTGAACAACCCCACCGAACTCCTCGAACGCCTCCGCGTCGCTGGCCCGGGCGAACGCACCTTCCAAGTTTCCCGCGTCGAGGCCGACGGCAAAAGCCAACTCCTGACGCTCAAGGTAACGCCCAAGATCAGCACGCGCACCAATCCCGTCGGGCTCATCACCTACGGTGAAGGCGAAAAGCGTCACTCCATCGTCGTGGTACCGGTCACCCGTGACCTGCTTTCTGCCGACCCCCTGGCCAACCGCGACCAACTGATGGTCCTCGGTGTCTCCCCCGAAGATTCCGCCCGCAACGACCAGCTCCGCATCGGCACCATCCTCGATAAGGTCGATGGCAAGGAACTGACGGTTCTGCGGTCGCTCGACGACTTAGTAAAGGCCACGGGCGCCGGCCGAAAAACGCTGACGTTCTACTGGAAGCGGGCCAATGGCGACGCCGGTAACTTCTCCCTCACCGAAGCCGAAGTGAGTCGCGGCACGCCCGTGGAACGCGCCCTCATCGGTGCTCCGTTCCTTTCCAAGCCCGAAATTGCCCACAATAATCCTATCGAGACGTGCACGCACATCATCAAGCAGACGTTCACGACCCTCGGGCGACTCTTCGACCGTGATTCGGACATCAAGGTCAACCAACTGGCCTCGGTCATCTCGATCAGTAAGACGTACTACAATATTTCCGAAGACATTCGCCGCGTGCTCTGGTTCACGGTCCTGATCAACCTGAATTTGGCCATCCTCAACCTGTTGCCCATTCCGGTCCTCGACGGTGGCCACATGCTCATTGCGACGATTTCCAAGCTGACCAACAACGCCCTCAATACCAAGGCGGTGACCATCGTGCAGTTCACCTGTATGGCCCTCATCCTCTCGCTCATGGGCTACATCATCCTGAATGACGTCCGCCGCTGCTCCGGCGACAGTGAGCGTCAACTCAAGCAGCAGGTACTTGAGCGCCATGTGTTCCGTCAGGTGGATTTCGTCGAAAAGCGCTAAGTCGACGTAAGGTTCCCGGGAAATTTATAAAAAGTTCGCGGACCACAGGCTGGGCTTGATGGGCAAGGGTCTTTCCCTAGGGTGAGCCCATGCCCCAACCCGAAGAGATCGTCCCCTCCCGCCGTCAATTCCTCGGTAGCCTCGGCGCCGCGTTTGCCGCCCTCAGCCTCCCCGCTGCACTGTCCGCGGCCGATGCCGCGAAGACCGAGGCGAAGGCCCTGCCGCGCAAGAAGATCACCGACCCCTACATCTACAAGTTCGCCATCGGCAAGTTCGAGGCCTGGTCCATCAGCGA